>DASRIK010000090.1:0-8595 GCA_035650035.1 Burkholderiales bacterium
GCAGCACTGGCGATGGGCGGCGGCACGGGCTCCCGGCTACTCGGCTTCGGAGACCGGGCAACCCCGATGTGCGCGGCGCTCGCGAACGGCACGCTTTCACAGGCCCTCGAGTTCGACGACACGCACAACGAAACAATCGTCCACGCAAGCAGTCCGAACGTTGCGGCTGCGCTCGCGCTGGGTGAAGCCGTCGGGTCCAGCGGACGGGAGACCCTGACCATCATCGCAGGCGCGATCGAGCTCACCGTGCGTGTCGCCCTTGCTGCCCCTGGCCAGTTTCACAAAGTCGGTTTCCACCCGAGCGGCATCATGGGCACGTTCGGTACGGCGTATGCCGCCAGCCGGCTGCTCGGGCTCGACATCGATCGCATCCGCAACGCCGCAGGAATCGCGGGTAGTCAGGCGTCAGGCATTCTCGCCTGCTGGGAAGACGGCACGCAGTCCAAATTCCTTCACCCCGGCTGGTCCGCGCTGTCCGGCATAGCAGCCGCATTTCTCGCGCAGGCCGGGTGCACCGGGCCCGCGCCCGTGTTCGAAAGTCGCTTCGGCCTCTTCGCCTCCCATGTGCAGGACCCTGCGTACAAACCCGATCTGCAGAGGATCACGGCGGGCCTGGGCGAGGCATGGGAAAGCCGCAACATCTCCTTCAAGCCCTATCCGGCAGCGCACGTGATCCATGCGTTTGTCGACGCGATCCTGCATCTGCATCGCAACGCAGGTATACGCGCCGCCGACGCCGAACGTATCGAGTGTCCCATTGCCGAATACATGATCCCCGTCGTGTGCGAGCCGGTGGCCGAAAAGATCGCGCCGGCGACCGACTCACACGGCCGAGTGAGCCTGCAGTATTCGCTAGCTGAAGCGCTTTATCACGGTCGGCTCGGCGTGGATGGATACAGTGAAACGAGCCTGCGCAATCCGGAGATCCTCGCGCTCGCACGCAGGGTGACGTACAGAGTCGACCCGAGTGCACCGGGACGGGATCAATACAAAGGGTGGGTGATCGTGCACCTGAAAGGCGGCCGCACGATGGAACGCGTTCAGCCCAACAACTGGGGCAGCGCACAGAATCCGATGACCGACGACGATGTGCGGGCGAAGTTCCGCGAAAATGCCGCGCGCATGCTGAAGCCTGGACAGGTCGAGGCCATCATCGATCGGGTCGGTGCAATCGAGCACACGCGCACGCTTCAGCCGCTGCTCGAGCTTTGTGTCGCGCGCGAGCGCTAGGCGCGCGCGATAAAAAGGCTGGAGGGCAGCTCACCGCTCTGCCCTCCAGTCCGTCCGCGGCAAATGCCGGGTATGCCTTACTTCGCCGGCGCGGTGCTGCTGGTCGTCGCGTCGTCGCGCTTCGCTTTCGCGCGCTTCGTTTTCGCTTTCTTCGTCTTGCCTTTGGTTGCTTTCTCGGACTTGGCCTGCGCTGCCGCGCCGGTCGCTTGCGACGGGGCGGGGCTCATTGCCTGGCCGCCGGGAGATGCCGGGACTGCCGGAGCTGCGCCGGGCATTTTCGCTGCCTCGCCTTTCGCCGGCTGCGATGGCGTTGCGGGCGTCGCTGGTGTAGCCGGCGTTGCCTTGGTCGCGTCGCCTTTCGCAGACGTCGCGGGTGTAGCCGGGGTCGCTTTGGTCGTGTCGCCTTTTCCGGGCGCAGTGGTCTGCGCGCCTGCTACAGCGGCTGTCGCTGTGAACGCGAGCGCGACGGCGGTCTTCAACAATGGGTTCATGTCCGTCCTCGATAAGATTCGTGCCGAAATGGCAAGGACTTAACGCGCCGCTCTGCACCCCGGTTGACCGTATCAATCCACCCGCACGTTCGCACGCTTGACCACGGGGCCCCATTTCGCGACCTCCGCGCGGATATGCTCTCCGAATTTTTCCGGCGGCCCGCCGACTGGTTCGTAGCCGTTCGCGATCAGGCGCTTGTGCATCTCCGCGTCGCCGATGATCCTGTTGTACTCGGTGTTGAGACGTCTCACGATTTCCGGCGAAGTTCCCGCCGGCGCGAGCATGCCGTTCCATGACGTGACCTCGTAATCCCGAATGCCCGACTCCGCAACAGTCGGCAGTTCCGGAAACGACAGTGCGCGCTTTGTCGAAGTGACCGCGACGGGACGCACCTTTCCTGCCTTGATGTGTCCCACCAGCGAAGCAGGCTCGCCCAATATGAGCGCAATCTCTCCGCTGATGAGCGCCACCGCCGCAGGCCCGCCGCCTTTGTACGGCACGTGCGCGAGCCTCGTCCCCGTCATGTGGTTGAAAAGCTCGCCCGCGAGATGGTTGATGGCGCCATTCCCGCTCGAACCGTAGGAAAGCTGGCCGGGTCTCGCCTTGTCGAGCGCGATCAGATCCTTCACCGTTTTCACCGGAAGCGACGGATGGACGACGACCACCTGCGGTACGGAAGCGAGCCAGATGATCGGGGCGAAATCGCTCTCTCTGAACGGCATCTTCGAATAGATATGCGGATTGATCGAATGCGTGCCCGAGTACGCGAATGCGATCGTGTAACCGTCCGGCGGCGCTTTCGCGGCCATCTCCGCGCCGATGTTCCCCGCTGCGCCGCCGCGATTGTCGACGATCACCTGCTGGCCGAGGCTTTCCGAGAGCTTCGGGCTCAGCATGCGCATGATGACATCCGCGCCGCCGCCCGGCGGCCACGGCACGATGATCCGCAGTGGCTTGGTCGGATAGGTCGCCTGCCCCCACGCGACCACTGTCGTGAATCCGCAGATCGCTGCGGCGGCGAAAGCGAGCCACTGCACGAATCGCCTCATGATTCGTCCTCCTCCTTATGGAATGATTCTGTCGCGTCGAAAGCTCTCGAAAAGATCGAGAAACATGCGCGCGCTGTCCACGCTTTCTCCGAAGCCGTGACGCCGCGCTTTCGACACGCCGGAAATTATGTCCCATTCGGGCGCGAACAGATAATCGGCGTACGGCCAGAGCACGCGCACTGATAACGGAACGGGAACGAGGCCGTGGCGATTGACGAGCTCTTGCCACACGGCTTCCTTCCGACCCACCTCATCACGAAGGCGCATGCGCCTGGGATCACCCGGTTCCACTTGAAAGTACTCCACGAAGCGCGGCCATAACTCGGACCAGCGCGGACTGTCGCCGTTCACGACGTTGAACGACGCGTTCGCGCATCTCCCGTCGCTCGCGATCCACTCGATCGCGCGCGCGAGCATCGGCACGAACGTGAATTGGGTGCGAGCATGAAAGCTCCGATCGGTTCCGGGATACGTAAACGGTTCATGCAGCGCGCGCGCAAGCGTCGCATGAACCGCAATCAGCAGTGCCGCGTTCCGCGGCTCCGCGGCATCCGGATCGCAGAACGTGTGCGGACGGGACGTCGTGTAAGTCCATCGCTTGCCACGCTGCCGTTCGCGTACGAAGTCTTCCTGTGCGAAATAGAAGTTCGGCACGGCTGCTCGCGGTGCATCCTCCTCGATCGGCACCTGTAACGGACCGAGCATGTGCCCGTAGTATTTCGTGCCGTGGACGAGGTGAACGTGCTGCAAGTTGCGCGCAGCCGGCTCGACAGCGTCCACGAGATTGACGAGCATCGATGCATTCACGTCGACCGATTCGCCGGTCCCTTCCGGATGATCGTAGCGGGCTGCATAGAAAACGTGTGTGACGGTCTCCAGCGCCGTAAGCTTGTCGCGGCAGTCCTGCGCATCCGTGAGGTCCACCGCGAGCAGCCGATACGGCAGGTTCGCTGACGGCGGACGCCGGCACAAGCCGGTCACATCCCAGCCGCTCGCGTGCAGGCGCTCCGCCAGCCGTTTGCCGACGATGCCGGTAGCGCCCGCGATGAGCGCGTGACGGCCGTTTACCAAATCACGGGCCTGTAGACTGCGATGCCCCCGCTGCCATCGACATTCTGCGCTGCGGCTTCATCGATCACTGCGATTCCCCGATACGGCGTCGAGCGATCGATCGCAACGCATTCGAGCCATGTCCAATCGATGCCCGCGAGGCGAGGCTCAGGCTGCGGCTTGTCGGCGACCAGAAGGACTTGGCCCCAAGGAACCGTCGGCGCACGCTCGAGTCCCGAGAAGAGATTCCGGCGGTACCACTGCCGGTCGATCAACGACAGCCACTCTCCCATGCCCCGGACGCTCAGGTAGTACGGATCCCTGAACACGTCCTGCGATGCGACGCCATACATCGCAAGCGACGGCGGGTGGCCAGGCGTGTCCGTCTTGAAACGCTGTGCCGAGCTGACGCCCGGCACAGTCGCCATGATCTCCAGATGGCCGACATACCAGCGATCCCAGTCGCTTTCGCGACTCCTGTCCGTCAAGCCGCTCTGGCTCATGAAAATCATGCGGGCACGCCCGCCGCGCTCTTTCCGATCGTCTCGCACGCCGCGTTACGGCCTGCGATACGGCCTGAAATGAACGCCCAGCCGAGGTGATGTCCGTGCCCTTCGAGTAACAGACCGCCCTGTCCCGCGGACCCCGCGGCATACAGCCCGGGAATGATGGAGCCGTCCTCGCGCAGCACTTCGAGGCGATCGCTCACATTGAGTCCGCCGTCGGTGAACACGACATAACTCTTGATGGGACCGAGGGCGTAATACGGCGCGCGAGCGAGGGCTGTCCTGCCGGAGCGCTCCGCAGCGTTGTAGCGCTCGAGCGTGGCGGCAAGCTGCGCGGCCGGCACGTGCATCGAGGCTGCAAGCTCCGAAGGCGTGTTGCCGTGATGGAAAATATCCCGGCGATTGCGCCTGTAGTCGCCGAGATACGCGTAAGCGACTCCCGGAGCAGTGGAGACGAAATAAGGCCACGCTTCGAATTTTTCCGCCATCGCTTCGTCGAACAGGATATACGCGATGCGCTGCGGCTGCTTTGGCACATCGCGAGCGGGCTGCGCGAGCTCGTCGGTGAAGCGTTTTCCTTCGCTGTTGACGAGTATCGCACCCTGCCTGAACAAATCCGGTGAAGGACCGAGCGCGGTCGTGAGAAAGCTCATGAGAAACGGCCGCAGTATCCATTGCGGAAGCACGTTCATCGACCACGCTATCGCGTGAGCCACCGCTGCAATGGGCGGCAGGCGCTGGATGATGTTCGGACGCGTCGGGGGCACGAAGCGCATGATCGGACCGCGCACGATATCCCCGTTCACGACCGTCGCACCGATGTCGAGCGCCATGCGGTGCCCATCGCCTGTCGCGGACGCGTTGACGGCCTCGACATCCGCCAGATCGGGTGAGGCAAGGCAGCTCTTGAGGTCCGCTGCGCCGGCGTAGTCGCCGCTCGCGAGCACGACACCGCCGCGCGCTCTGAAGACATGCCGTCCGCCGGCCGGCATCGCCGCCTCGACTCCGACAATCCGTCCATTCTCCTCGATCAGCCGCTCGCTGCGCGTGTTCACGCAAATCTCCACCCCCAGCTCACGACAGTGACGCGTGAGGTGATAGGCGAACGACTTCGAGTTCGGCACGACGTTGTGCATCCGCGGATAGCGATGGGGCGGCTCGGGCATCGGACCGACGAACACGATGCCGAGCCCCATCAGCCAGTCGAGCATATCGGTCGTGTTGTCGACGAGCACCCGGCGCAAGGCGAGATTGTCGCGGGGCGCGAGCGGACCGGCGTGCAGCGCCAGATCTTCGAAATGCGCAAGCGGTGAGTCCTTTATGCCGGCTCGCTGCTGGTGCGGCGTGTTCGTTGCCGTAATCGAGCCCACCGACCACGACGTCGTGCCGCCGGTCTGCGGGTTCTTTTCGAGAACGATCACGCTGCGGCCCAGACGGGCAGCTTCCGCGGCAGCAGCCAGCCCCGCGCCTCCCCCGCCGACGACGATCACGTCAGCTTCGCTGAACGATCCCTGAGACAAAGCCTCCCCCTTGTTCTTTGCTCGTCGCTTTACGCACGACGCGCCCCTAAGGCGAACCGCAACTACGCTGCGTCTTACTGCCCGACTTCGCGCAGAAGCCTGCCGTAACCGGAGATCGGCTCCGTGTGGCCGATCGCGCGGAGCGCAGCCCAGATCGTCGCCTGTGTCGTCGACACCACCGGTTTACCTGTGTCGCGCTCGATGCGCTCGATGGCGTCCATCGTCCGCCAGTTCGTGCACGAGAGCGCAATCGCGTCCGCGTCGGGTCGATTCACCTTCATCGCGAGATCGTAGGCCGTCTCGGCGCCCAGCCTGCCAACGACAAGGTTATCCACGAGCGCCAACCCTTCCATCGCGAGGACTTCCATACCGCTCGCTTCCAGAAATGCTTTGGCGACGCCGTTTACTTTTTCGTCGTACGCGGAGCCGAGAACCACGCGGCGCGCGCCGACGTGCCGCAAGGCCTCGATCAGCGCCGTCGACGTAGTCGTCGCTTTTCGCCCCGTCACCGCTTCGATCTTGCCGATCAGCTCGCGATCGTATCCGAGACCTCTGAGAAAGCTCGGAGCGGTCGCCCCGAGCACGATCACGTCCACATCCGCCGACGCGAGCAGCTTCGCTTGCGTTTCCATGTCCTGCACCATCTGCAGAATGGCTTCGGGCGCGATGCGCGTGAGATACAGACGCGCAGTGTGCAGCGTCACGCCGCGAGGCAACGCGCGGTAGAACTCCGGTTCCACAGTCGTGTTGGACGACGGCACCATCAGGCCTATGCGTTTCATGCGCTCATGCTCTCCTGCAGAAGCTCCCTCATTTCGCGCCATCCATGACGAGTACGACTTTGCCGAGCGCACGCCGATCGCGCACCGTTTTCAGCGCTTGCTGATGCTGCTGCAACGGATAGGCGGCCATGATGTACGGCTTGATTTTTCCAGCTTCGTAAAGGCCGCGCAGCAGCTGCTGCGCGCCGCGGACCTTGTCGGGCTCGCGATCACGGTAATCGCTGAACTGCAGTCCGATCAGCGCGATGTTCTTGACGAGCAGGTAGCCGGCTCTCACTTCGGGAATGCGCCCGGCCGCAAACCCAACGATGACGAGCCGGCCACACCACGCGATCGAGCGCAGGCTCGCGTCGAATACGTCGCCTCCCACGGGATCGACGATCACGTCGACCCCGCGGGGGCCGATTGCATCGTATACCTGTTTCCGAAACGTTTCCCGCAGATCGGGCACGTCGGTGCGAACGACATGATCCGCGCCGTGGGCCCGGGCGAGATCGGTTTTTTCAGCACTACCTGCACTGGCGATCACCGTTGCGCCGAGCGCTTTCGCCAACTGCACCGTCGCGAGACCGACGCCGCCGGCTGCGCCATTGACGAGCACGGTTTCGCCGAGCCGATACAGGCCGCGCTCGACGAGAGCGAAATAGGCGGTCAGGTACGTGAGCCCCATCGCCGCCGCTTCTGCATAGCTCATGCTCGGTGACATCTGATGGCAATTGACCTCGGGCACCACGCACTTCTGCGCGTACGCGCCAAACTCGACTTGTGCGCTCACACGATCGCCCAGTTTGCAGCTCGTCACACCGTCGCCGACTGCCGCCACGACCCCCGCGAGATCCTTGCCCGGACTGAAAGGCCGCGGCGGAAGGTTCTGATAGGTCCCGCCAATCACGAGCAGGTCGGGAAAATTCACGCTCGCGGCCCGTACATCGACGAGCACTTCGCCGGCTTTCGGCAGCGGGTCGCGAGCTTCCTCGAGCCTGACGTTTTCGATGTCGCCGTGCTCACGCACGAGCAGTGCTTGCACTTTGAAGCTCCGTAAGCAGTCGGCCGTTCAACCGGTCCGCCGTGTTCCCAGCAGGCCGTTCGCTTCCCCGAGTCGGGGATAACTCGCGTCGAGCTCTTCGGCCCGGAACGCGTCGGCCACGGGCACCGGCAGCGCCGTAATGCTCTTGCCGCCGGCGGCCAGGCGACGCTCGAAAATACCCCGCGATATGAAGTGCGGGTCGCGCATCGCATCCTCCAGCGTCGTTGCGATCGCGCAGCACACGTCGTGGCCCTGAAAAAGCGCCCGCAGGGCTTCCGCTGTATGCGCTTCGACGCACTCGGCAACCGCTGCGCGCGTTGCCATCGGATTGCGCTCGTCGTCACGCAGCGCATGCGGCACGTCGAGGAGCTCGCAGAACGTCTCCCAGAACTTCTGCTCGAGCGGAGCTGCGGCCAGAAAGCGTCCATCACGCGTGCGATAGATGTTGTAGCGCGGCGACCCGCCCGTCACGAGATCGCCGCCGGACTGCGGCCACTGCCCGGCGGCGAGACCGTTGCCCACGCCCCAGTACATCAGCGTAAAGAGATTGTCGGCCATTGCGATGTCGAGCCTGCACCCCACGCCGGTACGGTCGCGTTCCCGCAATGCGAGCAATATGTTGATCACTGCCGGATACGTGCCGCCCGCAATATCCGCGACCAGCGCCGCCGGAAGCACCGGCGCGCCGTCGGCACCTTTGGTGAGCGACAGCATCCCCGATTCCGCCACGTAGTTGAGATCGTGCGCCGCGACCTGGGCGCGCGGCCCGTGTTGACCGTAGCCCGTGATCGCGCAATACACGATGCGCGGGTTCACGGCGCGCAGCGCGTCGTATCCGAGACCCAGCCGATCCATCACGCCTGGCCTGAATTGTTCGACGACGACGTCCGCGCTCTCGAGCAGCGGCCTCAGGGCATCGATCGCGTCGGGACTCTTGAG
>DASRIK010000091.1:0-5975 GCA_035650035.1 Burkholderiales bacterium
AATCTGCCGACGGCGGATGCGACGAAGGCGCCCGAGCGCGTCGATCAGATCGACGTGGGTGTCGACACCAAAGGCACATACTCGATCAACAAGAGCATCGTGCCGCAGGGAAACCGCGATGCGCTCGCGGCCGAATTGAAGCGCGCGGCTGGAAGCATGAAGGACCCGGTCATCGTCATCAACGCGGATGCCGAAGCCTCGCACCAGTCGGTCATTCGAGTCATGGAAGCGGCACAGAGCGCCGGTTACGGCAAAATCACGTTTACGACCCAAGCGCCTGCGAAGTGAGGTGGATAGAACGCCACTGGCAGCGCGTCACCCTCGTCAGTGCGCTGCTGTATCCCCTGAGCCTCGTTTTTCGCAGCATCGTCGCCCTGCGTCGCGCTGCGTATCGCGCTTCGCTTCTGCCATCGCTACGGCTGGGCGTGCCGGTGATCGTCGTCGGCAACATCACCGTCGGCGGCACTGGAAAAACGCCGCTCGTGCTCTGGCTGGCGACTTTTCTGTCGGATCATGGCTTCCGCCCCGGCATCGTGAGCCGCGGCTACGGCTCCACTGCGCGTACGCCAAGGCCTGTAACGGCAGGCTCTGATCCCAAGACCGGGGGCGATGAACCCGTGTTGCTCGCCCATCGGAGCGCTCGCCCGGTCTGGGTGGGCGAGAACCGCGCCGCAACCGCCGAGGCACTGCTGCGCGCACACCCCGAGTGCGACGTCATCGTGAGCGATGACGGACTTCAGCACTACCGGCTTCAGCGCGACGTCGAATTCGCGGTCGTGGACGGTGGACGCGGTTTCGGCAACGGATTCATGCTGCCCGCAGGACCTCTGCGCGAACCGCTTTCGAGGCTGCGCACCGTGGATGCGGTCGTTGTAAACGGACCCGCACGCCCGCTCGAGACACCCCGGCGCACGCTCACCATGCAGCTCAATGGGCGCGAATTCCGCAATGTGCTCAATCCCGATCACACCGTCGGTCCCGCGCATTTCCACAGGCTGCGCGTGCACGCGATCGCCGGCATCGGAAATCCGCAGCGCTTTTTCGCGCATCTCGAAGCGCTCGGACTGCAATTCGAGGCGCATGCGTTTCCGGACCATCATCGGTATGTAGCCGCCGATCTCGCTTTCCCCGACGCAGACGCGATCCTGATGACAGAAAAGGATGCGGTAAAATGCGCGGCGTTCGCGGCGGAAACTCACTGGGCTCTCCGCGTCGACGCGATGCCGGAGTCAGAGCTCGGCGAGCTCGTTCTGCGTAAACTGAAAATATGAATCCCCGCCTTCTCGATATCCTCGTGTGCCCCCTTTGCAAAGGGCCCCTCGTCTACCGCAAAGCCGCTGGCGAGCTCATCTGCCGGCCGTGCAGGCTCGGCTACCCGATACGAGACGACATTCCCGTGATGCTCGAAGACGAGGCGAGGAAGCTCCCGCCGGAGGAAGAAGTTTCCTGAGCTTCGTCGTCATCATCCCCGCCCGTTACGGATCGTCGCGTTTTCCCGGCAAGCCGCTCGCCGATCTCGCGGGCAAGCCGATGATCGTGCGGGTGGCCGAACAGGCGCGTAAGAGTGGCGCCGCAGAGGTGGTCGTGGCGACGGACCATGCGGGCATCGCCGAGGCCGTCGAAGCGGCCGGCTACCAAACCGAAATGACGCGTGCCGATCACGCTTCGGGCACGGACCGCCTCGCGGAAGTGGTTGCAAAGCGGCGGTACGGGCCGCGCCGCATCATCGTGAACGTGCAAGGCGATGAACCGCTCATCGCACCCGCGCTGATCCGCCGCGTTGCCGAATTGCTGGATAAGCGTCGCAGCGCTCAGATCTCCACTGCCGCTTGTCCGCTCGCACACGCCAGCGAGCTCACCGATCCGAACATTGTCAAAGTCGTGCTCGATCTCGCCGGAGATGCGCTCTATTTCAGTCGTGCCCCGATACCTTACGCGAGAGACGCGTTCGCGCGGGGTATCCGGGCGATACCCCGAGGTCTCCCCGTGTATCGCCACCTCGGCATTTATGCATATCGCGCTGCGTTCCTGCGCGAGTTCACGACGCTCGACCCGCCGCCGATCGAGCGCTTCGAGGCACTGGAGCAATTACGCGCGCTGGCGCACGGCCATAGCATCAGCGTCGCGATCACGAAAAGCGCGCCTCACCCCGGCATCGATACGCCTGCGGACCTCGAGCGCGCACGCCGCGCGCTCCGCACCTCGAAGCGCTTTTCGTAAGTGCCCGAAAACCATTATAATTTCGCGCTTTAATTCGAACACGTTTGCCTGAGCGAACGGCGTTGCCGCCGAGCGCTGCAATTGCGGCGAACACTATCTCCCTTACTCGCCCGTCATGCGTATACTCCTGCTCGGCCTGCCCGGCGCCGGCAAAGGAACTCAGGCGCAGTATCTGAGCGCCCGATACGGCATCCCGCAGATTTCGACTGGAGACATGCTGCGCGCCGCGACGAAAGCGGGCTCGGCTCTCGGTAAGGAAGCGAAGGGCTACATGGACCGTGGCGCGCTGGTGCCCGATCCGCTCGTGATCGAGCTCGTGAAGGAGCGCGTGCGGCAGCCGGATGCGGCGAAGGGCTTCATCTTCGATGGTTTTCCGCGCAACATCGCGCAGGCCGAAGCGCTGCGGGCCGCGGGCGTCGACCTGGATGCCGTGGTGCAGCTCGAGGTCGAGGACGAAGAGATCCTGCACAGGATGAGCGGCCGTCGCGTGCACCCGGGCTCGGGGCGCTCGTACCACGTCCACTTCAATCCTCCGAAAGTGGACGGGAAGGACGACATCACGGGAGAACCGCTCGTGCAGCGGCCGGATGACCGCGAAGAGACCGTACGAAAGCGCATAGCGAGCTATCACAGCGAGACCAAACCGCTCGTCGAGTACTACTCGAAGTGGGCGGCGGGGGGTGCGCCGGGTGCGCTCCGCTACGTGAAGATCTCCGGCAAAGGTGCAGTTGAAGACATCCGAGACCGCATCTTCGCGGCGCTGGACACGAGCGTCGGGAAACGAGCGTAACCAACAAATCGATACACACGGGAGTGAATAATGGCGTTGTCGTCGTATCTCATCTTCGCGCTCGCCTGCGCGGTTGCCGCCCTGCTGTATGGGGTATTCTCGATCAGGTGGGTGCTGTCTCAGCCGAGCGGCAACGACCGCATGCGCGAAATCGCCGCGGCTATTCAGCAGGGCGCGCAAGCCTATCTGAACCGCCAGTACACGACGATCAGCATCGTCGGCGCCATTCTGTTCGTAGTCCTGGGTTTCTCGCTCGGCTGGCCGACCGCGCTCGGATTTCTCATCGGGGCGGTGCTGTCGGGCCTCGCGGGTTACACGGGCATGTGGATATCGGTGCGCTCGAACGTTCGCACCGCGGAAGCGGCACGCCAGGGCATCAATGCAGCGCTGAAGATCGCTTTCCGCGGCGGCGCGATCACCGGCATGCTCGTGGTCGGCCTTGGTCTGCTCGGTGTAGTCGGCTATTTCTGGCTCGCCGACAAGCTGTGGGGCGGTGACGTCGCGCTGCACGCGCTCGTGGGCTTCGCATTTGGCGGCTCGCTGATCTCGATTTTCGCGCGGCTGGGCGGTGGCATCTTCACCAAAGGCGCGGACGTCGGCGCCGATCTCGTCGGTAAGGTGGAAGCCGGCATCCCGGAGGACGATCCGCGCAACCCTGCGGTGATTGCGGACAACGTCGGCGACAACGTGGGTGACTGCGCCGGCATGGCGGCCGACCTGTTCGAGACCTACGCGGTGACGATCATCGCCACGATGTTGCTCGGCGCCCTGCTCTTCGCCGCCGACCCTGCGCTGAAGGCGCTCACCAGCCACGCCGTCATCTATCCACTCGTGCTCGGCGGCGCTTCGATCATCGCGTCGATCATCGGAACCTTCTTCGTGAAGACGAGCGAAGGCGGCAAGATCATGGGCGCGCTCTACAAAGGCGTGATCGTGTCCGGCGTGCTCGCCGCGATCGCGTTCTGGTTCATCACCGACGCCATGATGGGACCGGAGCTGCGCGCCAGCCTCTTCGGTGCTTCGCTCGTCGGGCTCGCGCTCACCGCCGCGATGGTCGTCATCACGGAGTACTACACGGCGACGGAATTCTCGCCCGTGCGCCACGTTGCAGCCGCGTCGACGACCGGGCATGCGACCAACATCATCGCGGGCCTCGGCGTCTCGATGAAAGCGACCGCGCTACCGGTGCTTGCCGTGTGTATCGCGATCTGGGCGGCGTTCCAGCTCGCAGGCCTCTACGGCATCGCGATCGCCGCGACCGCGATGCTCTCCATGACCGGCATGATCGTGGCGCTGGACGCTTACGGGCCGATCACCGACAACGCCGGCGGCATTGCGGAGATGGCCGAGCTTCCCGACACGGTTCGGGCCGTAACGGATCCGCTCGATGCCGTTGGCAACACCACCAAAGCGGTGACAAAAGGCTACGCGATCGGTTCCGCGGGCCTCGCCGCCCTCGTGCTTTTCGCCGATTACACGCACAACCTCGAAGCCGCAGGGAAGCTTCAGCAGTTCTCGCTCTCCGATCCCGCGGTAATCATCGGTCTTTTCATCGGTGGTCTCGTTCCATATCTGTTCGGCGCGATGGCGATGGAAGCCGTCGGTCGCGCGGCCGGCGCCGTCGTCGTCGAAGTGCGCCGCCAGTTCCGTGAGATCCCCGGCATCATGGAAGGCCGGGCGAAACCGGACTACTCGCGTGCGGTCGACATGCTCACGCGAGCCGCGATCAAGGAGATGATCGTGCCCTCGCTCCTGCCGGTGCTGGTGCCGATCGTGCTCGCGGTCCTGATGAACTGGGCGATGGGCCCCGGCGCGGGGATCAGGGCTCTCGGCGGACTGCTCATAGGCACGATCGTCACCGGCCTCTTCGTTGCGATTTCGATGACGACGGGTGGCGGCGCATGGGACAACGCGAAGAAGTACATCGAGGATGGCAATCACGGCGGCAAAGGCTCCGATGCTCACAAGGCAGCCGTGACGGGCGATACCGTCGGCGACCCCTACAAAGACACCGCGGGTCCGGCAGTGAATCCACTCATCAAGATCATCAATATCGTCGCGCTGCTCATCGTTCCGCTGCTGTAAGCGCGCGGCGTTCTTCGATACCATCCAGAGGGGCGCCCCAGCGCCCCTTTTTTGTTAACCTCCGGCGCTATGAACTCCCTCTTCCGTGCAGCATGTTTTTACCTCGTGCTGGCCACGCAACCGCTTTTCCCCGGCCGTGCGGATGCACAGGAGAAATGGCCTCCGATTGCGGGCGCCGCGGAACAGAATCTCGCGCGCGTTGCGAAACATCCGCCGGTCGCAAAAGCGCTGGAGGGCATCAAAGCCGACAGCGTGCGCATGTTCGAAGAACAGGTGCGCCTGAACGAGATCCCCGCTCCCCCGTTCAGGGAGCAGACGCGCGCAGAGTATTACCTGAAGAAGCTCCGCGAGGCCGGGCTGCGTGACGCGCGCATCGACACCGAAGGCAACGTGATCGGCGTGCGCCGCGGAACGGGGCGTGGACCCCGCGTTGTGATTTCGGCACATCTCGACACGGTCTTTCCCGAAGGCACGGACGTCAAGGTTCGCGAGAAGGCCGGACGGTTTTACGCGCCGGGCATCAGCGACGACGCGGCGGGGCTCGCGAGCCTGCTCACGATGGTCGAGCATCTGACGAAGAGCGGCCTTCGCACGGTCGGCGACATCATCGTCGTCGGCACCGTGGGCGAAGAAGAGCTCGGCGACCTGCGCGGAGTCAAAGCACTGTTCCGCGACGACAAGGACATCGACGGCTTCATCTCGCTGGACGGCGTAGGTTTCGGCCGCATCGTCAACCATGCCACCGGAAGCCATCGTTTTTCGGTCGAATTCAAAGGACCTGGCGGCCACAGCTTCGCCGCGTTCGGCCTGCCGAGCGCGATTCACGCGATGGGCCGGGCCATCGCAAAAATCGGGGAACTGAAACCGCCGGCCGATCCGA
>DASRIK010000092.1:0-5601 GCA_035650035.1 Burkholderiales bacterium
CCCGTCGAGTGGTCCATGTAGTTGTTGCTCGCGCGCTGCGACGGACCGCCTTCGAAGCCGGTGAGGTACGACATGCCGCAGACCGAATCGACCGTGCGTGCGCGCGAGCCCGCTTTCGCCCACGGGCCGGTATAACCGAAAGCGGTGCTGCTCAAGGTGATGATGCGCGGGTTCACGCGGGCGAGGCTTTCGTGATCGAAGCCGAGGCGCTGCATCGTGCCCGGCCTGAAGTTGTCGGTGACGATGTCGCAGTGCTTCACGAGCTTCAAGAACACGTCCTTGCCCGCGGGCTTCGTCACGTCGAGACACAGGCTCTGCTTGTTACGCGTGCCGAAGTACGCGAGGTTGGCGCCTTCGTTCCACCACTCGGGGCCCGGCTTGCCGTTCACGAACGGCCCGGCCTTGCGGTCCTGGAGGTGCTCGACGCTTTCGATGCGGATCACCTGCGCGCCCATGTCCGCGAGAAAAGCGGTGCCCCACGGCAGCGCGTGGACCTGCTCGAGCGTGAGAACCCTGATCCCTTTGAGCGGCAGCAGTGCGGACATCGACCTTCCCTCCGGTCCCGGACCCCACATGATACGAAGATTTCAGGTGAGTATCGGCAGTTCGATGAAACGCTCTGACAGGTGGCGATACAATCCGCGCGTCGCGGAGCGGCGGCCGCGTGCTTTTACGCTCGGCGGAACTGCTCACTTATACGAGGAGATAGCGTGCCAAGGGAGAAGTCGGGAACGAAAACAGGCGGAGGGGAAGGATTTGCGGAGGTTTCGAAGGCGAGGCTCGGGAAGGCGCAATCGCCTGAGATGCTCGAGTACGTGTGGACGCCTTACGCTGATATCGACGAAGAGAACGTGCGGCAGATGATCCGCTGCAACATGGCGCATACGATCATGCTGCACGAGCAACGCATCCTCGACAAAAAGGAAGCTGGCGCCATCCTGGCCGCGCTCCGCAAGCTCGACCGCAACGCCGACGATCTCGCGTTCGATCCCGTCAAAGGCGATCTCTTCTTCAACGTCGAAGCGTACGTGATCGAGCATGCGGGGCCCGATCTCGGCGGCAAGATGCACATTGGCCGCAGCCGCATCGATCTTATCGCAGCGCTGATGCGCCTCAAGGTGCGCAAGAACCTGACACGCATCATTCCGCTCGTGCTGAAGCTACAGGAAGCGGTGCTCGCGAAAGCGGAGGAGACGGCTGACGCGGTGATGCCCGCTTACACCCACCTCCAGCCGGCGCAAGTGGCGACTTTCGGTCACTATCTCGTCGCTTTCCACGACGTGCTCGGACGCGATCTGAAGCGTCTGCTGAATGCTTACGAATCGACGAACATGTCGCCGCTCGGTGCTGCCGCGTCTTCGGGAACGTCATGGCCGCTCGACAGAGATCGTGTGGCTGAGCTGCTGGGCTTCTCCACCGTCGTAGAAAACACCAAGGATGCCGCGCACAACTACGACTGGCTGCCCGAAGTGCTCGCCGCGAGCGGCATTCTGATGAGCAACGTCGTGCGTTTCGCCACCGACCTCTACATCTGGTGCAGCTACGAGTTCGCGCTGGTGGAGCTCGACGGCGCTTTTGCGGCGAGCAGCAGCATCATGCCGCAGAAAAAGAACCCGTACTCGCTCGAAATGATCCGCGCGCGCACCGGCGAGATCACCGGCGCATTCGCGGCGGTCCTCGAGATCCTCAAGGGCGATACCGGCGGCACCGCGTTCGACGTGAAGCTGACCGGCCCGCGTATTGCCGATAACGCAGTGAATCGCACTGCCGACATGGTCGCGCTTCTCACGCCGCTCGTTACAACGCTCATCGTAAACCGCGAGCGCATGCTCGAACGCGCCGGCGACGGTTTCACGACTGCCGTCTCGCTCGCCGATGCAATGGTGGAGCACGGCCTTTCGTTCAGGACGGCGCATCACGTGATGGGACTCCTCGTTCGCATTGCGAGCGAGCGCAAGCTCGGCTACCGCGACGTCGACGCCGCGCTGCTCGACGAAGCAGCGCGCGAGATCACCGGCAAACCCGCAGGCCTGTCCGACGCAGCGATTCGCAAAGCGCTCGACCCACGCCAGTTCGTGAACGAGCGCAACGGCTACGGCGGAACCTCGCCCAGACGCGTGCGGCAGATGATCGCGAGCCGCCGCAGGGCTCACGCGAAGCAGCAGCAGAAGGTCGATTCTATGCTGGGGACGCTCGCGTGCAGGGACGCAGAGCTGCTGAAGAAAGCGGCCAGCGTGGCATCGGCAAAGGCATAGGTCATGGCATCGAACGCATTGAAGTTCATGGCAGGCGCCTTGTTGTCGGTGGTGAGCATCGCCGCAACCGCCCAGAAATTCCCCGAGCGCCCGATACGGCTCATCCTGGGTGTCGCACCCGGCGGCGGTCAGGACACGATCGCGCGCGCGATGTCACCCAGGCTCGCGAAAGTGCTGGGCGTGAATACGATCGTCGACAATCGGCCCGGCGGCTCGGGAACGATCGGCGTCGAGATCGCGAAGCAGGCGGCGCCGGACGGTCATACGCTGCTCATGATCAGCGCGAGCAACGTGATTCATCCGTTGCTGTACGGCGCGCCTTACGACCTCCTTCGCGACTTCGCTCCGGTAGGGCAACTCGTCACGCAGCCGTACCTGCTCGTTGTGCCGCAGGCGCTGCCGGTGAAATCGGTGAACGACCTGATCGCCTATGCAAAGGCGCAGCCGGGCAAGCTGAATTTCGGCTCCGCCGGTAACGGCACGGTCACGCACCTCGCGGCCGAGCTCTTCACGGAGCAGGCGCACGTCGAAGCGACGCACGTGCCTTACAAGGGCATGGGCCCCGTGTATCCGGATCTCATCGCCGGGCGCGTGCAGATGGCTTTCTCCACGATCGTCTCCGCGCAGGGCCACGTGAAAGCGAATCGTCTGCGGGCGCTCGCGGTCACGAGTGCGAAGCGCACTCCCTCGGCCCCCGGGGTGCCCACCCTCGCAGAGTCGGGTTTGCCCGGCTACGCGGTCACGCAGTGGTACGGCGTCCTTGCGCCCGCGGCGACGCCGCGGACGATCGTCGGCACGTTGAGCGGCGCCTTTGCGGGTGTTGTCCAGGAGCCCGACATGGCAGAGTATTTCGCGCGCGACGGCGCGGAGGGCGCGAGTAGCACGCCACAGCAGTTCGCGGCGCATCTCAAGTCCGAGCAGGAACGCTGGAACCGCGTGATCAAGAGAGCCGGTTTGCAGGGCCTCAAATAGGAGCCTTCATGACAATCGAACGGCTGGAAATCGCATCGCTCGAGGACTTCCCCGAGCTTGCATACGCCCAGGGCTGGACCGACGGGCTGCCGGTCTATCCGCCGACACGCGAAGCCGTGCAGTGCATGATCGATTACATCGGCCGCGATCCACAGGAGGTGCTGGGTACCGTTTTCCCTGGAGACGGCGTAGCCACAATCGAGAACGTCGCCGCGAACTGCGTGATGGCGGGTTGCCGGCCGGAATACCTGCCCGTCGTTCTGGCGGCGCTGGAATGCATCGTCGATCCGCAAATGCCGATCACGACGACGCAATCGACCGGTTCAGCGTCGCTCTGCACGATCGTAACGGGTCGCGTGGTTTCAAGGCTTGGCTTCCATACGCGCGAGTGGATCTTCGGTCCGAACGGCGCACGCGCCAACGCGACGATCGGCCGCGCGGTGCGGCTCATTCTCTGGAACATCGGACGCGCTCATCCCGGCAAGCTCATCAAAGGCACGATGGGCCATCCGGCGTCGTGGAGTTACTCCATCGGGGAAGAGCAGGAGCTCAACCCATGGGAGCCGATGCACGTGGACTCAGGTTTCGATGCATCGGAAAGCGCAGTCACCGTCGTGAAGGCGGGCGAACATTCGCAGGTCGCGGCGCCACTCAATTCGGTCGGCCTCAAGGAATGCCTCACACTGCTCGCGCGCGGGATCGGCAAAGTCGGTATCACGACGAGCGGCGGCAAGCGCGCATTCCTGTTCGTCCTCAACCCGACGCTCGCGCGCGCATTCGCAGACGCGGGTTACACGCGCGTGAAGCTTCGCGAAGCGATCGCCGAACGCGCATTCAAGTATTCGTACGACTGGCAGAACGACCGTCATCAGGGCGCCACGGTTGAGGTGCCGGACCTCTACGCCAAGACCCCGAGCGAGCGCCAGACCGTCGCTGCGCCGATACTGCCGGACGAAGTGTTCGTCTGCGTAGGCGGCGGCGTCTCGCCGCAGATGGGGCAGTGTGTCGCGATTTCAAGCCGCAGCTCGGCTGGAAAGCCGCTGCTGACCAAACGCATCAACTTTCCCCGGGAGGCACAGTGATCGAGCTCGTCAGTCCGATCGGACATCCGCGCACGCAGGCGCAGGCCGCACGTAAAAGGCTCGGCGAAGTCGGCGCCAAGCGCGTCGGCTTCGTCTGGAACCAGTATCAAACGACCCGCAAGTTCTGGCCACGGCTCGAGGCAGCGGTCGAAGACGTGTGCAAGCCGTCGGCCGTGCAGCGCGCGTACAAGAGCAATACCTGGATGCCGCTCGAGCAAAACCGCTTCAGCGAGCTCACTGCGCAAACCGATTATCTCGTCGTCGGCGTCGGCGCCTGAGGGTCCTGCACCGGCGCCGCCGTGCGCGACGCTTTCGCAGCCTGGAGGGAAGGCATCCCTGCCGTGGTGCTCGTTCACGAGCCTTTCGCGACGCTCGCGCGCGCGCAATGCCAGAGCCTCGGCGCGCGTGAACCGATGATCATCGTGTACAAGCAGGACGCGCCCGCGCTCGAGTCGGACGCGCAGTGTGAAGAGAAAGCGCGGGCCGTTGCAGCTCAGGTGCTGAAGGTGTTGAGCGCCTGAGCGGCAGCGATCGCCTCGCTGCGAGGAAGCTGCGATCCTCCGTCGGGATTGGCTGCGACGGGAAAACGGCTATGACCTGTCTGCCGATACGAGAGTCGACACGCGAAAAAAGAGCACGCCCGCAGGCGTGCCCAGTTGCGTGACTCAATGCATGCTTATATGCGCGAACTATCCTGAGCGGTGAGGCTCTCCAGCTCCGACAATGACCGCGAGCCTCTCAATCATCATGTCGATGGCCTCGGCCGCGCTTGGCTGGAGTCACGATTACATCGGACTCGTCTGCATTCCAGCGCACCGTGCCCTCGAAGCCAGGCTTGTACCGCAGCGCCCAGAGTCCGCCGGCGCCTGGATCCGATGAGCTGCCGAAGATGACTCCATCCTCCGCGACGAAGACGTCATCGGCATGCCCTGTGTGACGCGCCGAATCGCTTCTCGGTGGCGGCACGAAGTAGGCGGCGTGTTTCGGGTAGTGAACATCAGAGAAGTCGACTGCCCAGAACCCTCCTTCTTCCCAGGCACTGTGCACGACCTTTCCGTGAATGTACCGCTCCACATCGTGGATGCCCATGCGATTACCCAGCCGGTCTTTCGGGCAGTTCGCATGCATGTTCATTGGAGTTCTGAAGCCCGATATCTCCCTTGGCCGAGCCTCGTTGCTCACATCGATGAAGTGCATGTACCCGAACGGACACTGTCCAAGCTCGTCGCCGCCAACGATCGTGGTAACTCGGCGGCCAGGCCTGGGATTCACGAGGCCCCAACTATGCGTCT
>DASRIK010000093.1:0-14188 GCA_035650035.1 Burkholderiales bacterium
GCGGCCCGTCGATTTCGTTGAAGTAGAGATGCTGCTCCTTGCCGACGACGACTTTCGCGCGCGATAGATTGCGGTGCTTCTCGACTTCCGCCGGGATACCCATGATCTTTCGGTAGAAGCTCGCGATCTTCTCGGCCGCACCTTTCTGCACGTCGAACGCGATGTAAGGCATGCCGAGCACGACCCGGCCGAATCGTTTCTCGTCCGGCGCGTACAGGCGGAACGTATTGCCCCAGGGACATGTCGCCTCGATATGATCGTCGTGCCGGCTGTATGCAAAGCGCGTGTTCGCAAGCTGCGGCTTCACCGCGGCAAGGCGGTTCGCGAGCGCATCGAGATCCGGCACTACGAGCCCGGTATGGCCGCGCATCACCTGGGGCTTGTTGATCGGCAGATGGATCTGGCTTCGGCCGATGTTCACCCACATGTTGTTGAGCCCCGTCATGATGTACGGATCGCGCGTGTAACCAAGCCCGGTGATATAGAAGAGGATCGCGATCTGCTGGTCGGGCACCGTAAGATTGAGATGTTCCAGGCCCACCGAATTGCCGAGGTCTTCCGCGCTGCGGTCGTATTTCTGCTCCATGTCGTGCCTCCGGGTGCGATTAACCTGCCTGTCGAGAGTGTCTAACTCTTGATTCCCGCGGCTTTGATGAGCCGCGTCCAGCGTTTCGTTTCCTCCTGCGTGTAGCGCCTCACTTCCTCGGGCGTCATCGGCGTGGGCTCCAGCCCCTGCGACATCATGCGCTCGCGGCTTTCGGGATCTGCAAGCGCCTTTGCAATCTCGGCATTCAGTCGCTGGATGATCGCCGCCGGCGTGCGTGCGGGTGCGAACACGCCATACCACGTGATCAGCTCGAAGCCTGGAACGGTCTCCGCAATCGGCGGGGTGTCCGCTATCGCCGCTGACCGCTTCGTGCCTCCCGTGCCCAGCAGCCGCAGCTTTCCGGACTTCACGTGCGCGAGAACGGTCGGCATGCTGGTGAACATCATCTGCACCTGACCTGAAATGAGATCGGTCATTGCAGGCGCCGTTCCTTTGTACGGCACGTGGACGATTTTCGTTTTCGTGAGCGACTGAAAGAGCTCACCGCCGAGGTGCGGCGACGTGCCCGTGCCGACGGAAGCGAAGTTGAGCACGCCCGGTTTCGCTTTCGCGAGCGCCACGAGCTCGCTCACCGACTGCGCCGGGACCGACGGATGCACCACCAGTACCTGCGGGCTCATCACGAGCATCGCCACGGGTTCGAAGTCGCGGTGAGGATCGTACGGAACCTTGGGCAGCATGAGCGGGGCGAGGAACGTGCCGCCTCCCGTGCCGAAAAGAAGCGTGTAGCCATCGGGCGCCGCGCGCGCGACGAGCTCGCTTCCAATGATGGTACCCGCTCCCGGCCGATTGTCTACGACGACCTGCTGACCCAGAAACTGGGAAAGCTTCTGTCCCACCGTGCGGCCGACGAAATCAGTCGGGCCGCCTGCGGGATAAGGAACCACGAGCCGGATCGGCCTGACCGGATATGCCTGCGCGATCGCCGCCTCTGCGGCAATGAGCGACAGCGCGACAAAAACCAGGACCGATCTCATGCGTTCTTCCTCCGGCGAGCGAGCTCTTTTCGCAATAGTAATCGAAGAGGCGCCCGAGCACGCACACGGTGCAGACCCGCTGTCGCGCGCCCCATCAGGATGCTCAAAGCACACGGCTCGACTGAAAACCAGCGACGGCACGAGCGCTGGAACGCCGTGGCACAGTCCTTGCGAGCCGGGCGGCATGACGTTCCTGTGGCGCGACGTGCTCTGGCTACTTCTGGCCTTGCCTGTGCTCGCAGCTGCATACGTCCTGCTCTTTCGACGCAAGAAGCACGCGGTGCGCTACACGAGCCTGGTTCTGGTACGCGCGGCCACAGGACTGGCGCCGCGCTGGCGCTTCCACGTTCCCCCGCTGCTGTTTATTCTCGCGATTGCCGCACTGCTGATCGCCGCCGCACGTCCCTCCGCGATCGTTGCGCTGCCGATGGAGCAGCGCACGATCGTGCTTGCGATCGACGTGTCGTACAGCATGACCGCACATGATGTTTCGCCGAGCCGACTCGCAGCCGCTCAAGCGGCGGCGAAAGCATTCATCCGTTCACAGCCGGCGGACGTCCTGATTGGGATCGTTTCTTTTGCAGGGGATGCCGACGTCTCGCTCAGGCCAACGGCCGCACGCAGCGAAGCGGTGGCTGCGGTCGATCAGCTGAATGTGCGCTACGGCACGGCCATTGGAAACGGCATCATCGCATCGCTCATGGCGATCTTCCCTGCGTACGATATCGCCGGCGAATACGACATCTTCGGCACGGGACGCTTGCCGCTTCTCCCGCAGCGTTTCTCCAGAAACAACCCGCCTCGCGCGCAGCGACCGCCCGTCGATCCCGTCGCTCCGGCTTCGTTCTCCTCCGCCGCGATCGTGCTGCTCACGGACGGGCGCGAAACAGTCGGGATCACTCATGAAAAAGCGGCACGCATGGCGGCGGATCGCGGAATACGCGTCTACACCGTCGGCTTTGGCAGCGCCGAGCTCACGCACGCCGAGATCGCGGGTGAACGAATGGAAGTTGGATTCGACGAGGACGCGCTGAAAACCATCGCGGAGCAAACAGGCGGCACTTACTTCCATGCCGATACTGCTGAAGACCTGCACCGTGTTTATCACACGCTCACGAGCCAGGTCGTGCTGGAAAACAAACGGCGCGAGGTGACGGCACTCCTTACCGGGCTCGGCGCGCTCCTGATGCTGAGCTCCGGCGGATTGTCACTGGCGTGGTGGAGCCGCTTCGCCTGACGCGTTCTCTCGCAGCGCGTTCGCGAGGAGCTCCAGCGCTGCAGCCGCGAACGCATACATGTTCGCGAGCCGGTCCGTGCTGCCGGTCTCGACAGTCCGCGTGCGCTCGACAGGTCCGCTCACCGCGACGCACGAATGCCCGGGCGCCGTGCCGTAGCGATTCCCCGTCGGCCCGGCAACGCCGTTCTCCGAGACGGCCCAGGTCGCCGAAAGGTGGTTACGAACAAGTTGAGCTTTCAGCATCGCGTAGGCCTCGGACGATGGCGTCTGGCCGCGCAACCGGTCTTCGGCCACGCTCATGAGCTTCACCAGTGCGTTGCGGTTGTAAGGCACCGCACCGCCGGCGAAATAGGCGGATGCGCCCGGCACCGCAAGTAGCGCGGCCGAGATGAGACCACCGCTCGACGATTCCGAGACTGCGATCGTCTGGTTTCTTGCTTTCAGGAGCGCGGCGATTTTTTCGGCCTGCGTCAGCAGCTCTTTCATATGTGTCGCTCCGTGTCGTCAGCGTTCCCGCCAGACTTCCTGTGAACCACCCGCCGGGTATCCGAAATCGCGCGGCGCAAGTCCGGCGTGGAACCACGTGACGAAAGTGTAGACCGTAAAGATCGGGATGCGCAGGCGCGCGTTGAGCGCCCTCGCGTAGGGCGCCATGTTGTGGTTCTCGCAGACGATCGCACCGACGTTGGGATGGCGGCGCACGAGCTCGTCCCCGGCAGCCAGTATGTCGCGCTCCGCCGCTTCGTAATCGAGCTCGATCTCGTCGTTCAGCATGACACGCGTGAATTCCGCGCCGTTCTCGGTGCCCATGACGGGCGTGTCGTGCGGCGCGCCGACCGCGTCCCAGTGGTCCGTGGTGATGCGTGCACCGTGAACGGATAGCACGCCCACGCGCTGACCGGGCGGAAGTAACGCCTGCACGAGCGGAATCTGCATGAGTGACGAGCTTGCCACCGGCACGTTCACGTGCGCAGCGAGCTCCCGCTGGAAGATCGCGAGAAAGCCGCCGGTCGTCGTGATGCCGTCCGCGCCTTCCTTGACGAGGTCGGCCGCTGCCTGGAGAAACGCAGGCCCGAGGCCTTTGCCTTTTTCGTGGATCACGACTCGGGCCGTCGCGCCGGGCACCACTTTGTACAACACCGGGAAAGGCCACGTGAGCGCGTTGCCCGTGTCTCCCGGCGGCCGCGGCCACTGGGTATCGAGCATGAGTATGCCTACACGCGCGCCGTAAACCGTCTTGCCGCCGTAGCCTCTGGCCATCCCTCGAGCCTCGCGCCTGATCAGTTGAAGGCCTGAATGGTAATCGCAATCAGTCGATGGTGACGACGAAGAGTGCGACGAGCGCAGCGATCGCAGCCGACACGCCGGCAAGCTCGAACTTCGATACGGCCGGCCCGACGACGACCTGGACCGGCACTCGCGTCACGTGAAGCACGCGATTGGTCACGGAATCCTCGATCAGGCGCGTGAGCGAGTTCTTCCGGGCGGTGCCCATGATGATCGCCTCCACGCCCAGGTCTGTCGCCACACGGTCGATGATCGCCGCCTTGTCACCTGCCTCGATATGCACGGTGTGAGGAACGCCGCAGTCCTGAAGAAGCGCGCGCGCCGGCCCCAACGCCCTCTGGGCCGCCTCCCAGTGGTAGGACTCGCGATCGCCGCGGCTGCTGAATTTCGCGACCAGCTCGGAGAACGGTGCACGCACGTGCAGGAGGTGCACTTCGATATCGTGGTTCGCGACGTAGCGATCGATCGCATGCTTCACGGCGCGCAGCGAGTTTGTGGTGTCGTCGATCGGAACGAGCACCTTGACGGCGGGACGCAGGCCTTCAAGCAGCGGAGTCTCACCGGCGACCGGAACCGTGCCCTGCTCGACGACATGCGCCGCGATGCGCGCACGGAGGTGGCGCCGATTCGCGGCGAATCCCCCGATCAGCACACCGCCGACGATCGCAAAGTAAGCCATGGATACGAGCACCGGATACTCTGCAACGTAATCCTGCAGCAACGGCTCGCCGGTCATCATCTTCACGGCAGTCCATGCGAGGACTGCCGAGCCGACGTAAACGATCGCCGGGTACCGCTCGACGAGCTTCAGCACGAGCTGACTGCCCCAGATGACGATCGGGATGCTGATGAGGAGTCCGAGCACCACCAGCAGAAAGCTTCCGTGGGCCGCGCCTGCGACTGCGAGAACGTTGTCCAGCCCCATCAGGGCATCCGCGACCACGATCGTTTTCATCGCTGCCCAGAAGCTCGCACTCGCCACGCCCTCGTGCGCTTCTTCGCCTTCGTTGTCGATGAGAAGCTTGTAAGCGATCCAAACGAGCAACGCGCCGCCAACCGCGAGCAGACCCGGGATCTTGAGCAGCCACACCACGATGAGCGTCATCGCAGTGCGCACGACGATCGCGCCGACCGTGCCCCAGATAATCGCGCGCCGGCGCAGCTCAGGCGGCAGTCCTCGCGCGGCGAGCGCGATCACGATCGCGTTGTCGCCCGCGAGAACGAGGTCGATGACAATGATGGCTGCGAGCGCGGAAAGGAATTCCGCAGAAAGTAGCTCCATGCTGGCTCCTGTGTCCGTTGTATGAAGCCTCTCCGGACACGAGGGAACAAGACCCGCCGCGGCCGGCGAGGTCTCGCTTACAGGAGCTTTCACCCCTGCTGCGCAACCGGGGCTGACGCCCGGATTGACGGCTGCGCGACAGGCAGCTTACCGCTGCCGAAGCTACTCCCCTCTACGAGGACGTCTGCTCGCTTTCGAACAGACGGCGCGCATTATGCCCAAACTTTTTTCGGGTCCGCAAGCCCCTCGTGCAGAGCCGCCAACCGCCGCAGGATTGGGGATTAAGATTGTCGCCATCACAACGGGAGACCCGAATGACCCGCATTCGTCTGTGCTCGGCGCTTGCAGCCCTGCTCGCTTCCACTATCGCGATGGCGCAGCAATATCCGACCAAGCCGGTTCGCCTGATCGTTCCGTTCGCGCCCGGCGGCCCGGCCGACATTACTGCGCGTATCGTCGGGCAGAAACTGACGGAGGCTCTCGGTCAACAGTTCGTCGTCGAGAATCGGGCGGGCGCGACAGGCACCATCGGTGCAGAGCACGTGGCGAGGAGCGCACCGGACGGCTACACGGTTCTCGTCACCGCTTCTGCGAACGTGATCGTCCCGCACATGTTCAGCAAACTCGCGTTCGATCCACTGAGGGATTTCACGCCAGTGACTGTCGTGCTGACATCGCCGTTGCTTCTGACAGTGACGCGATCGCTGCCGGCGAAATCGGTTAAAGAAATCGTGGCGCTCGCGAGAGCTCGGCCGAACGAGCTGAGCTTCGGCTCGTCCGGTCCGGGGTCTTCCACGCACCTCACCGCTGAGCTCCTGAAATCCGTGACCGGCACGAAAATGACGCACGTGCCCTACAAAGGACAGGGACAGGCGATCGCTGACGTGATCGCGGGGCAGATTCAGCTGATGTTCCTGAGCCCGCCCGCGGCGAAGCAGTACGTGGATGCGGGACGGTTGCGTGCGCTCGCGATTACGTCGGGGCAGCGTTTCCCGCAATTACCGAACGTCCCGACGTTCATCGAGTCCGGCTATAAAGAGCTCATCACCGGGTCGTGGTACGCGGTGTGGGTGCCGGCGAAAACTCCGGAGGCCATCGTTTCACGCCTCAATTCCGAGCTCGTGCGCATCGTGAACATGCCCGATGTGCGCAACCGCATCGTCGAGCTCGGCGGCGTGCCCGTCGGAAACAGCGTCACGGAGTTCGACGCGTTTCAGAAAGCGGAGAGTGCCCGCTGGGCGAAGATCATCAGGGAGTCGGGCGCGAAGCTGGAGTAATTACCCCAGCGGTCCGCCGGTCGCGGGCACGAGCATCTCGCGCTTGAGCTCGTCGAGGGTGCGGATGCCGAGCATCGCCATGTCGCGATCGATCTCCTCGCGCAACAGCTTCACGCCATGGCGCACACCGGCCTCGCCCGCGATCGTTGCGGCAAAGAGGAACGGCCGGCCGATGAAAACGAAATCCGCGCCGAGCGCGAGCGCTTTCAATACGTCGGTACCGCGCCGTATGCCGCTGTCCATGATGATCGCCATGTTGCCCGCTTCGGCCTTGACGAGAGGCAGCATGCGCAGCGGCGCGACCGTGCCGTCGAGCTGACGTCCGCCATGGTTCGACACCATGATGCCATCCACGCCGCTTTCGCGCGCAATCCGAACGTCCGCCGGGGCGAGCACGCCTTTCAGCAGGAGCTTTCCCTTCCACAGCCGGCGCATGAGCTCGAGGTGCTCCCAGCAGAGCCCGTCGCGGGAGAGCCGCGGACGCTCCATCGAGCCCGAGAGCACCGGAATGCGCTCGAAACCCATGTTCTCGAGATGCGGCATCCCGTGGTTTTTGATCGTGCGCAGAAACGTGCCGAAGAGCCATCGCGGTCTGATCGCGCAGTCCCATGCAAGCCGCGGCGTCGGCTTGAGCGGCGAGCTGTAGCCGTTACGGAAGTTATTCTCGCGGTTCGCCGCAACCTGCACGTCTACGGTCAGCACGAGCGTATCGAAGCCGCCACGGGCGGCCCGCTCGACGAGCGGTGTGATGATTTCGGGCGAGCCGGGTAAGTACGCCTGAAACCATGCAGTCGGCCCGATCGCTCTCACGCGCTCGAGCGGCGTGAGCGAGGCGCCGCTCTGGATCATCGGGATATTCAGAGCGGCAGCGGTGCGCGCCAGCACTGAGTCGCCTTCATAGGCCGCGAGCGACGTGCCACCCATCGGCGGGAAACCGAACGGGAGATCGTACGTGCGGCCGAGCAGCGTTCTTTTCTGCGACCGTCCGCGCGTACTGACGAGTATGCGGGGAAGAAAGTGGAGCTCCTGAAAAGCCGCACGGTTGCCGCGCAGCGAGGCATCTGTCTCGACGCCGCCAGAGATGTAACCGAAAATCGGCCGCGGCAGCACGCGCTTCGCGGCCGGCTCGAAATCCTCCAGCGACAGAATGTCGCGGAGCACGCGCGGCGTCTTGCGCTCCGCCTCCGCTTGCGGACGTACCATCACCTGGTCTGCTGAAGCGACACTGCTCAACTGTTCGGGGGTCGTGGACATGTTCGAATAGGCTGCGGGTGAGTTGCGGGACGACGCCTATTCTATGCGAGAGTGCTGCGGCCTCGGAATAGCAGCCGCCGCCCACATGTTGATCTCGGTGGCATAATTGCCGTCCCGCGCCGCTTACCGCTTGAGCGCGCGGTCAAAACCATCCAACGGAGGCGAGCATGAATCGAAAAATCGCATCGGCTTTGCTCCTGGGCGTCACATCCATCTTCGGTGCAGCAGTATGGTCCCAGGGTGTGTCGGACAAACCCGCGGCCCCCACCCCCGCACCCGCACCCGCAGCGCAGCGACCGCAGTTCGAGACGACAAAAGTGGACGGCACCGAGAACGTATACATCTTCCGTTCCGGCAACGCCCAGTCGATGTTCGTCGTAACGCCCGCTGGTGTCATCGCCACGGACCCGATCAGCTATGCCAATCCGCAGGCGTCGACGGTATATGTCTCCGAGATCAAGAAGATTACCAATCAGCCGATCCGCTATCTGGTATACAGCCACCACCATTTCGACCACATCGCGGGCGGCAAGCCTTTCAAGGATGTGGGTGCGACGATCGTCGCGCATCAGCGAGTGAAAGATCGTCTGGCGGTGCTGAAGGATCCCAACACGCCGCTGCCGGATGAAACGTTCACGGGCAACCGCACGCTCCAGCTCGGCGGCACCACGCTCGAGCTGCACTACCTGGGTCTCAATCATTCCGACAGCAACCTCGTGATGCGGCTCCCGAAAGAGCGCATCATCTTCACCGTCGACTGGGTACCGGTCGGCTCGCTACCCGGCCGCGCGATGATCGATTCGTATCCGCTCGAATGGGAAGAGTCGCTGAAGAAGCTGATCGCGATGGACTGGGAACGCCTCATTCCGGGCCACCCCGGCGCACCCAACGGCCGTCTCGGCACGAAGCAGGACGCGCAGGACATCCTCGCATTCCTGCAGGAGTCGTCCGCCGCGGTGCAGAAGGAGGCTCGCGCAGGCAAGTGCTGGGACACCGTCGAGAAAGAGTTCTCGATGCCGAAGTACGCGAACTGGCCGGGTTATGCCGGTGCGCTTCCATTCGTGAGCCGGCGCTACTGCGGGCTGTGGGGACGTGGGACATAGTGACGAGCACCATGTGCCCGCACCGGTGAACGAACGGAGGGAAACCAAGTTTCCCTCCGTTACCTCCTTTCCTTTGACTCGCTGACGCTTGCTCCTCTGCCGTAAACTGCCATGCCTCCAAACTCCACCGACTCTTTCGCAAACGGCAAGGGGCTACGCGTCCACTACCTCGACTGGGGTACGCCGGGCAAGCAGCCGCTCATCCTGCTGCATGGCATCGCGCGCACGGCGCACAACTTCGATCATCTCGCGCCGCATTTCGCCGATCGCTACCACGTGCTCGCCGTGGATCTTCGCGGGCATGGTGACTCCGAGTGGAGCCGCGAGGGCGCCTACTTCGTCGAAGATTACGTGAGCGACGTCGAGGCGCTCATCGCGGAGCTCGGCCTGCGCAATCTCCTGCTCTGGGGAAACTCCACCGGCGGGCGCGTCGCGCAGATGATCGCCGGCCGGCATCAGGAGCTCGTCTCCGCGGTCGTCGTGGAAGACGTCGGGCCCGAGCGGCCGCAGACGATCTCCAACCGACGCGCGACGCGCATGAGCCAGGAAGAAGACGGCTGGGCCTCCGTGGACGAATTGTTCGCGAAGGTGAAAAGCGACTATCCGCGGACCGCGGAGCCGGTGGTACGCGCGTTTGCCGAGCACGGGTCGAAACGCCGACCCGATGGACGCATCGTGTGGAAACGCGATCCCGCGATCCTCAAAGGCTTCGTCGCGACGGAGCTGTGGGAAACCATACGCAAGATCACGGCACCGATCGTGTACATCCTCGGGGGCGCCAGCGACATCGTTCCGAAGGAAACGCAGGAAGAGCTGAAACAAGCGCTGCCTCAGGCACGCATCGTCACGATGCCGGGACTCGGCCATTACCCCAGTGACGAAAAACCCGCCGAGTTCATCGCGATCGTGGAGGAGTTCTTCTCGCAGCACGCAACGTCGGCGTAGGGTGCAACGCACAGCCATCGCGTCGGCGTCGCTGCTCCTCGCAATGACAATTGAGGAGCGACGGCGCGTTCGTTGCAGATGAACACGCCGTGAGCTCCCCCGTCGAGAAGAAGCCCGTCACCGCGGCGGCATGCGCGCCCATCAGCCGCGCGCAGTTCCTGAGTCTCTTTACGGCGGTTTTCCTGCCGATGTTCATGGCAGCCGCGGACCAGACACTGCTCGCCACCGCGACGCCGGTGATCGCAGGCAGCCTCGGCGGATTGCGCGACAGCTCATGGATCGCGGTTGCTTACCTGCTTTCCGCCGCCGTGATCGTGCCGGTGTACGGAAGACTCGCGGATCTGCGCGGCAAGCGCAAAATGCTGCTCGTCGCGCTCGGCACGTTCACGTTGGGTTCGGTCGCTTGCGCCGCCGCGCAAACGATGCCGCAGTTGATCGTCGCGCGAGTGCTGCAGGGACTCGGCGGCGGCGGTCTCATGATGCTCTCCCACGCGCTGATCGGTGAGCTCGTGGCGCCTGTCGAGCGCGTGCGTTTCCAGGGTTATTTCGCAACGATGTTTGCGATTGCGAGCGTCGGCGGTCCTGTCGTGGGCGGCTTCGTCGTCACACACGTGAGCTGGCGGTGGCTCTTCGTCGCGAACGTGCCGCTCGCGTTGTTCGCCGCCTGGCGCCTGACCAAGCTTCCGCGCGGCGAACGTCATCCCCAATCCGCAGGCGGCGGAGGCGTGGACCTGGCAGGTCATGTCCTGTTCGCGGTAGGTGCGTTGAGCGCTCTTTTCTGGCTGACGTCCGGCGGTCACCGCTTCGCATGGACGTCTTCGACGAGCGCGATATTGTTTACGACGGCCGTGATTTCGCTCGCGACGCTGACATGGCACGAGCGCCGGCACCACGCGCCTTTTCTTCCCGTCGATCTTTTTGGCGATCGCGCTGTGCGGCTGTGCTCGCTGCTCGTGACGCTCTTCGCCGCATGCATGTTCGCACTGATATTCTTTCTGCCCATCTATCTGCAGCTCGGTCACCAGGTGAGCCCGCAGGTGTCGGGCTTGCTGCTGCTTCCGGTTACGGCGGGACAGATCACGGGGAACCTCGTGTGCACGCGCATCCTGCGCCGCACGGGCGATCCGTACCCGATTCCCATCGTCGGCATGTCATTCACCACCATCGGGTTGCTGCTGCTGGCCGTAGTCCCACCGACCCTCGCCAGCGTGGGCGTGCTGGGATTCGTCGCCGGCATCGGACTCGGCACCGTCATGCCGATCACGACGATGATCGTGCAGACCGTCGCGGGACGCACGAAACTCGCTGCGGCCACCGCAACGGTCTCGCTTTCACGTTCGACAGGCGGCGCGGCCGGTGCAGCGTTGTTCGGCGCGATCGTGTTCTCGATGATTCCGGAAGTAGATCGGCAGACGATCGTGCAGCAGGCATCGCAGCTCGATATCGCGCGAGTGCTTCGTGCCTTCCATGTCGCATTCTTCTGCGCCGCTGCGGTTGCGGGCGCTGCAGTCTACACCGCGACGCGTATGCCGCGAATAAAGTTGTGGGCGCGAACAGAAATTACCGCGAAGTAAGCAATCGGGCTCTCCGCCAGCCGACGCGGGCAATGACGTTATTTCACTAGCTCGAGCTCCGCGAGAAACGCCTTCAGCCTGGCGTTGTCTGCGTCCATCATTTTTCTCGTGTCGGCACTGCCGAGAAATTCGGCCGTGTGGTGGTTTGCCTCGAGCTCTTTCTTCCAGTCGTCGGTTTCGACGATGCGCTGAATCGCGCGCTCCCAGTACGCGATCTGGGGCGCGCTCAAACCTTTCGGGCCGATGATGCTCCGCCAGTTCGAAACGACGACGTTATAGCCCTGCTCCTGCCAGGTCGGCACGTCGGCGAACAAACCCGGTGCGCGCTTCGGCGAGGCCACTGCAATGAGCCGCACCTGCCCTGCCTGTAGCGGACCGGCCACAGTCCCGGGGCCGAGCGGCACGACATCGACGTGTCCGCCGAGCAATGCCGTGAGCGCGAGCGCGCCCGATTGGAAGACGACGTTGCGCGTTTTCCGCAGATCCACGCCGGCTTCTTTCAAGGCAGCGCCGACCGACTGGTGATTCACGTTGCCGAGACTCGTGGCAATGCCGAAGCTGTACGCGCCGGGATCCTTTTTCAGCCGCTCGACGAGGTCGCGGCCGGTCTTGATCGGCGAGTCGGCTTTCACGGCGATCACCGTGTGCTCGCCGAAAAGATGCGCGATCGGCGTGAACTCGGTATAGCTCGGCCCGCGGCCCATGATGTTGTTGGTGAGCAGCGCTTTCGACGCGATCGCGATGTAGTGACCGTCGCCAGGCCGCTGGTTGAGATACGCGTAGGCGACGGCGCCGCCTCCGCCCACGCGGTTCGACACGGTGAGCGGCACTTCGACGAGGCGGCGCTCCTGCGCGATGCGCTGAATGGCGCGTGCGGTGCGGTCCGGGCTGTTGCCGGGCGCCGTATTGAGAATGATCTCGACGGGCTTTTCGGGCTTCCAGTCAACCGTAGCCGCGAGCGCATCGCTCGCGCAGAAGGCGAGCACACTCCCGATGACAGCGAACGTCCCGAGTATCACGGCTTCGCATCGTGCGAGCAGATCGCAATCCGGGCGGCCTTACCCGAGCGATTGCTCCACGCGTGGCTCGTGCCGCGCTGAATGACGATATCGCCGGCTTTCACGGCTACTTCCTGTGTATCGAGCACGAGCACGGCTTCGCCGTCGAGCACGATGCAGAAGTCGAGCGTCTTCGTCTTCTGCATGTAGGGATGCGGCGCAAGCGGCGAGTAGGTCGAAGCCGAGGGCGCACCGAGCGCACCGAAAAACGCCTTCACTTCCCCGGCGCCTACCTTGCCTTTCCAGCTCTCGTCGGATGGGACCGTGACGACGTTGCACACCGTGCCGCCGGCCGGCGGGATCAGTACGTTCGGAACCTGCAGCGACTCGTAGACGATTTTCGCGGGATGCTCGTCGGTCACCCATAGACGTTCCAGTGCAAAGCCCGGGCGTGCCGGATCGAAGCGCACATCAGGCGCGGGACCATCGCTCACGAGGCTTCCCTTGCCGTTCTCGCGGTCGATCGTGACGATCCGGCGCGTCGCTTTCATGCCGTCGGGCAGCTTCGCCTTCGGCTTGACCGGCTGATCGTTACCTTGCGCGAGCCCGGCCGCGCCGTCCACGAAGCGCGCCGCGAACATGTCGAACACCATCAGCGCGCCTTCTTTCGCATTGCTCCACTGATGCCACGCACCCACCTGCACGACGATGTCGCCGGGCTTCATCGTGAGCGTGCCGTCGTCGAGAATGAGCTGGCGCTCGCCGCCGATCAGAATGCCGTAGTCGATCGTCTGCGTTTTGTGAAACGCCGACGAAAATAGACTGTTGCCGCCGCGGTCCCACACCCGCGCGCCTTCATGCCTCGCCTTTGGCGGATGCGGCGCGATGGCGTCCGGGTCTTTCGCGGCATCGTAATCGCCGGGTCGCGAGCGGCCCTGCACGACGCGCAAGTGACCGCCGTTGGGCGGACACGGAAATTCGTAAGGGTTGTTGCCTTCATCGCCCGTCGAGAGCGACGGCGGCGTGTCGTTCCACACCCAGAGATCGGTATGGCCGCGGCCCGAGCCCATCGACGATTCGTGTGCGTTCGGCGCAGGGCCATCCCAGATCACTTTCGATCTGCCGCGCTCGTCGTTGCCGGTAACGACGCGCCGCAGGGGTTTCAGAGTCGATGCCATCGCTTTCTCCCTTGGTACGCGGTGCGTCCGTGACGCACCTTGCGAGTTGTGCTTGTGTGGTGGGCCCGCGGCCCACCCTACGACCCGAGGATTATGCCATCGCACGCTTGACGATGAACCGCCAATGTCGGACGCTTCGGGCCGAAGAACGAGGAGGAGGAGCTCATGCAGCGAAAATCATCGTGGGTACGTTGCGCGCTGAGTGCATGCCTGATTGCAGCACCCGTGGGCGCACAGGCACAGCAGAACTATCCGACGAAACCGATCCGGCTGATCGTGCCGCTCGCGCCTGGCGGTCCGAGTGACATTCTCGCGCGCTCGATGGCTCAGGTGATCTCGCCTTCGCTCGGCCAATCGGTCGTCGTCGACAATCGCACGGGCGCCGGCGGAACGATCGGCATCGACATCGCATCCAAATCGCCGCCCGACGGCTACACGATGCTGCTCGTCGCGCTTGCCACGTACACCA
>DASRIK010000094.1:0-3065 GCA_035650035.1 Burkholderiales bacterium
GCCAGCGCTTTCGGCAGCGGGAAAACCACTTTCTCGGCAGCGCCTTCGATCTCGCGCACGCCTGTCGCCCCCAGCTCAATCAGGCGTTCGATGACCCGCCGTACCAGCACCTCGGGCGCCGACGCGCCCGCCGTCACGCCGACGAGCGCTTTTCCGGCCACCCATTCCGGCTGCAACTCGTCAGCGTTATCCACCATGTAAGCCGGGACACCCTGGTTTTCGGCCACTTCGCGCAGCCGGTTCGAGTTCGAGCTGTTTGGCGAGCCCACGACGAGGACGACATCAGCCTCGCGCGCGAGCGCTTTGACGGCATCCTGACGGTTCTGTGTCGCGTAGCAGATGTCGTCCCGCTTGGGTCCCGTGATTTTCGGAAAGCGCTGCCTGAGAGCATCGATCGTGCGCCGGGCATCATCGACTGACAGCGTCGTCTGGGTGACGAACGCAACGTTCTCCGGGTCGCTCACGGTCAGCCGCTCGACGTCTTCGGGACCCTCGACAAGATACATGCCGCCCCGGCTCTGGCCCATGGTGCCTTCGACCTCGGGATGACCCTGGTGCCCGATCATGACGATCTCGAGGTTCTGAGCGCGCTTCTTCGCCACTTCCACGTGCACTTTGGTGACGAGAGGACAGGTGGCATCGAAAACTCTGAAGCCACGCCCTTCGGCCTCGTGTCTCACGGCTTGCGACACGCCGTGCGCGCTGAAAACGACGGTGCTCCCTGCCGGCACTTCGCTCAGCTCTTCAACGAATATCGCACCCTTTGCCCGCAGGTCGTCCACGACGAATTTGTTGTGCACGACTTCGTGGCGCACGTAAATGGGCGCGCCATATAGCGCCAGCGCGCGCTCGACGATTTCGATCGCCCGGTCGACGCCTGCACAGAAGCCGCGGGGTCTTGCGAGAAGGATTTCCATGAGTGAGCTAGCCGGGAAAAGGGATTATACGCACCACCACTTCAAACGGCCGCTAAGCAGTCGCGGGCTTGCGCTTGGCCGTCAGCGCTTCCCAGACAAGCAGCAGCGCGCCGCAGCTGATGCCCGTGTCGGCAACGTTGAACACCGGCCAGTGATAGCCGAATGCGTGGAAATCGAGGAAGTCGATAACCGCGCCGTACACGACACGATCGATGACATTACCGATCGCACCGCCGAGAATCAGACTCAACGCGAGACAAAAAAGGACCTGGTCCGAATGCCTGCGCAGCAGCCAGATGATCCACACAGAGGCCGCGAGCGCGAGGGTGATGAAAAAGCCGCGCTGCCACCCATCGGCATCGGAAAGAAAGCTGAATGCGGCGCCGCGATTGAAAACGAACACGAGATTGAAAAACGGCGTCACCTCGATCGACTCGTGCAGGCCGAACGTGGTCCGCACGACGTACTTCGTCAGCTGATCGAGCACTACGACGACGGCCGCAAGACTCAGCCATTTACGCATGCGTGCGCACCTCGCCGGCGCCGTAGAGGTTTTCGACGCACCGGCGGCAAATTTCGGGATGCTCGGCATCGGCGCCGACGTCCGCGCGATAGTGCCAGCAGCGCTCGCACTTCGAGTGCGGGCTCGGACGGGCAGACACTTTCACGTTTGGAAGCGTGGTCTCCACACCGTCGAGTGCGCTTCCGTTCACCTCAGCTTTCGACGTGATAAACACGAAGCGCAGATCGTCGCCGAACGAGCGCAGGAAGCCCTCTTCCTCGCCGCCTGCATGCAGTTCCACTTCGGCAGCGAGCGACGATCCGATGCGGCCCTCCACGCGTAAAGCTTCGAGCTGCTTCTGGACATCCGAGCGCAGCGCGCGCAGGCGCTGCCACCGCGAGCGCAATGCGTCCGGGTCTTCCGGCAGATCGAATTCGTACCACGTCTGCTCGAAGACGCTCGCCTCGTTTCCGTTCAGCGTTTCCCATACTTCCTGCGCAGTGAAAGACAGAATAGGGGCGAGAAGGCGCGTAAGACTCTGCGTAATGTGGTAGAGCGCGTTCTGCGCCGAACGCCTCGCGCGCGAATCCGCGGGTGCGGTATACAGGCGGTCCTTCAGGATATCCAGATAGAAGCCGCCGAGGTCTTCCGAGCAGAACGTCTGGAGCTTCTGGGCGACGAGGTGGAACTCGTACGACCCGTAGTGACCGGCCGATGCCGGCTCCTTCGATCCCAGCTCCGACGGCGTGAGGGCGCGCTGCAGATCATGCGCCATCAACCACGCATAGCGATCGATTTCCAGCCACTCCCGGACGGGCAGAGCGTGCTTACGGATATCGAAGTCGGCGAGGTTCGCGAGCAGGAAGCGCAACGTATTCCGAATCCGCCGATATGATTCGACGACGCGCTTCAGAATCTCTTTCGAGATCGAGAGCTCGCCGGAATAGTCGGTGGAAGCAACCCACAGACGCAGAATGTCCGCGCCGAGCTCATCCATCACTGCCTGCGGCGCGATCACGTTCCCTTTGGACTTGCTCATCTTGTGGCCGGAGCCGTCGACCACGAATCCATGCGTGAGCAGCGCGCGATATGGCGGCATGCCGTCCATCATGCACGCGGTGAGAAGCGACGAATGGAACCAGCCGCGATGCTGGTCCGAGCCTTCCAGGTACAGATCGGCGGGGAAAGCGCTTTCGGACGCGTGCGAGCCGCGAAGCACCGTGTAATGCGTCGTGCCCGAATCGAACCAGACGTCGAGCGTATCTTTCACTTTCTCGTAATAAGGCGCGTCGTCTCCGAGGAGCTTCTGTTCGTCGATCCTCTGCCACGCTTCGATGCCCGAGCGCTCGACCTCTTTCGCGACCTCTTCCAGGAGATCCAGCGCGCGCGGATGCAATTCGCCCGTTTCCTGGCGGATGAAGAAAGGCATCGGCACGCCCCACTGGCGCTGGCGTGAAAGCGTCCAGTCGGGTCTGTTCGCGATCATTCCATGAAGCCGCGCCTTGCCCCACGAGGGATAGAACTGCGTCGCTTCGACGCCGCGCAGCGCGGTCGTGCGCAGCGGCTCCGGCGGTTTCACGCCCTTGTACCCGGGCACCTCGTCCATCCCCGCAAACCACTGTGTCGTCGCCCGCAGGATCACCGGC
>DASRIK010000095.1:0-3647 GCA_035650035.1 Burkholderiales bacterium
TGGGACTCCCGCCGGCACGCTGACGATCGCGCGTTCGCTGCGGCCGCTCCTCGCCAGAAGTGCGCTCGTCGCAACGTTATCGCTGCTCCTCGCGGTGGCCGCTTACGTGGCCGTGAAGATCTACCCGCTGCGCGCGCTGCATCGAGCGTTGCAGTCGTTGCTCCAGGAACGTGAGCGCGCTGCAAACATGGAACGGGAAAAGGAAGCGGCCGAAGCGGCGACGCAGGCAAAGGCGCAGTTTCTTGCAAACATGAGTCACGAGATTCGCACGCCGCTGAACGGTGTTCTCGGCATGACCGAGCTCCTGATCGACACGAACCTCGACGACAGCCAGCGGCGCATGGCGCAGACCGCATACCGCTCTGCCGAGACGCTCCTTGCACTGATCAACGATATCCTGGACTTCTCCAAGATCGAAGCCGGCAAGCTCGAGCTTGACGAGACCGCGTTCGATCTCCGCGAGCTGGTGGAAGATCTCGCGGAGCTTTTTGCGCCGCAGGCACAGAGGAAAAACCTCGAGTTCGTGTACGAGCTGCCGCATGGCTTGCCCGCGTGCGTGCGCGGTGATGCGGCGCGGCTTCGCCAGATACTCACCAATCTCATCGGCAACGCGATCAAATTCACGCCTCGCGGCGAAGTGGCGGTCGCAATCTGCGTGCAAAGGGAGTCCGAGGATCGTGTGCGCGTTACCTTCACGATCCGCGATACGGGCATCGGGATGGATCAGGAGGTCCTTCGACGTGTATTCGAGCCGTTCACGCAAGCCGACGGCGCGATGTCGCGCCGCTTCGGCGGCACCGGCCTTGGACTCTCGATCTCGCGACAACTCGTGGAGCTCATGCGGGGCGAGCTCAGCGTGGAGAGCACGAAGGGAGTCGGAACGACCTTTTATTGCACGATCCCGCTGCACGTCGCGGCTGTGGCGGAAACGAAGCCCGGCCGTGAGCTCTTCCCCGAGAGCTCGCTCGCCGGTCGCCACATCATCGTGGTCGAAGACAACGTGATCAATCGCCGCATACTCGACCAGCAGTTGCGCCCGCTCGGGATGACTTGCGACTACGCGGCGAACGGCAGGATTGCGCTCACGCTCATGCATGCGGCGGCCTCTCAGGGCGAGCCTTTCGCGGGTGCCATCGTCGACATGAAACTGCCGGGTATGTCGGCCCTGGACCTTGCGCGCGCGATCAAACGCGATCCCGTGCTCGCAGCCACGCGGCTTCTCATGCTCGGCTCCCTGGACGCGAACGGCGGCGAGCGTGCGGCACGCGACGCAGGCGTGGACGGATACGTGACAAAACCCGTGCGGCAGAGAGAGCTGCAGCGCGAGCTCGCCCGCCTTTTCGGCATCGCACGGGTGTCGACGCCGAAGGCACCGGAGGAGTCTCAGTTCTTCCGGTCAGCGCGCGTGCTGCTGGCCGATGACAATGCACTCAATCGCCAGGTCGCCGCGACGATGCTGGAGCGCGCCGGCCATGCCGTGGAAGTCGCGGAAAATGGCGCTCTGGCCGTGGAAGCCCTTGCCGATCCGGGATTCGACATGGTCCTCATGGATTGCCAGATGCCGGAGATGGACGGTTTCGCGGCGACGGCTGCGATACGGAAACTCGAAGCCGAGAACCCCGACAGGCGTCGTGTACCAATCGTTGCGCTCACAGCGAATGCGATGGAAGGCGATCGGGAGCGTTGTCTCGCGGCAGGCTTCGACGACTATCTCGCGAAGCCTTTCAAGCAGAAGGATCTGCTGGCCATGGTCGAGCGTTGGAAGCGCAGTACCGGCAACAGTGAGCAGGACGCTCCCAGAGCCGCCTAGAAGGTCAGCGTGACCGTCGCCGGGCGCACGAGGATCGCGTTCAGCCTAAACGAGGGCACCGCCAGGGCGTCTCGCCTCGGATCAGCTTGCCTGGGAGAAGCGGCGGGATGACATGCGGTTTTTCACCTCCGCCGATTGAGGCGTGCCCGTTCCGCAAAGGCTTGTCCATACGCGCGTAAGGGACATTCGGATTTCGGTCAGCCGTCCCAGCATACGCGCCGCCGTCGCGGGCCCCGACATCGCTCGCTCGCAACGAGCGCCCTGCAGCTCGAGTACCATGCCGTCGATCCGCTTCACTGCCGCGTACGCCGCGTGAGCGGGGCTTCCATAACCCTGCCGCAAAAAGAGGTAGTAGCTCTTCCGGGGGTCGCTGTGAAAATCGCTCCAGCTCGCCATAGGTAGACTCCACGTCCGGACTCGAAGCATCGTCCGGAATCAGGTATGTTTCCTCCAGCATAAGCCGTGCCATGACAATTCCGAGGAGGAGCTCGATGCCCCGTCTGCCTGCGGTCACCACGCCATCCGATCTGCCTGCGGCGCAGCGTGCCGCAGCCGAAGCGGTCCTCAAGGTGTTTGGCCACATCCGCGGCCCTTTCAGCATGCTGCTGCACAGCCCGGCGCTTGCCGAGCAGGTGCTGCCGCTCGTGACGTTCGTGCGCGAGACGAACATCGTGGAACCGCGGCTGCGGTTCGTTGGAATCCTTGCTGCCGTTCGTGAAAGCGGCGCGAACTACGTATGGGCGGCGCAGGTGGAACAGGCACGCAAGAACGGCATACGCGAGGAAGTGATCGATCTCATTCGGGCGGGGGCAGACCCTGCACGGTTCGCAGCGGACGAAGGAGAGATTCTGATTTACGTCCGTCAGCTGCTGAGCACCAAACGAGTCGAGCAGGCCGTATTCGATGCGCTCGCACGCAAGCACAGCTCTCAGTGGCTGGTCGAGCTCACCACTATCGTGAACTTCTTTGCGTTCGTTTCGGGAATCTGCAATGCATTCGAGGTTGAGCCGCCGACCGGTGGAGACAAGCTTCGGCGGGATGCATGAACGCCGGTTTCAGGTATTCGCGCGGGCTTCGTCTTTTGTGGACGGCAATCGCGTCCATACTGCCGCCGGCGCTCTACGCAGCCCAAGGCGATCCAGCCGCCAGCTATCCGGCTAAACCCGTTCGCTTCATCGTCCCGTACGCACCGGGTGCAGGCACCGACACTACCGCGCGAGCGATCGGCGCAAAGCTGGCGCAACAGTGGGGCCATCAAGTCGTCGTGGATAACCGCACCGGTGGCGGAGGCGCAGTCGGCATCGAATACACCGCCAATGCAAATCCGGACGGCTATACGATCGGGCTGGTCACCGCCTCGCATACGACGGCCCAGGCGTCCGGCCAGAAGCTCCCTTACGATCTCACGAAGGACCTGCAGGCCATCACGCAGCTTACTTCGGTGTTTTATGTGGTCTACGTGCCGATATCGCTGCCCGTGAAATCGGTCAGGGATCTGATCGCCCACGCGAAAGCGTACCCCGGCAAGCTCAACTATGGCACGTCGGGCCCGGGTTCCCTGCAGCACTTCGCAGGGGAGCTCCTGAGTCACATGGCTGGAATCCGGATGGTCCACGTCGCATACAAAGGTTCGGCGCCGATCATCACGGCCATGCTTGCAAACGAAGTGCATCTCGGGTTCAACTCCATGTTCAGCGTTCGCCCACAGGTGCAGGCCGGCCGGCTGCGCTGGATCGCAATGACCGCGAGCAAACGTTCGCCCACGGTGGACCTCCCGACGGTCGCGGAGACGGGGCTCCCTGGATACGAAGTCATTCAGTGGTATGGCGTCATAACA
>DASRIK010000096.1:0-3208 GCA_035650035.1 Burkholderiales bacterium
CACCTCCTCCCCTTGTTTGCGGTCTTCAGCTATCCCTGAGCGGTTCCAAACCTGTTTTCGCGATTGCAGCCTCCGCTTCCGGAGACGCGAGGAACCTGATCGCTTCGCGGGCGAGCGCCGGATCGGAACTTGTTGCGGCCACCCCCGCGGAGAAAAGCGCGACTTTCTGCAGCTCCGGGGGCAACGGCGTAATGTGCGCGATCCCCGGCACCGGCAAGAGCTCGCTCATCTGCTGGAATGCGATGTCGGCTTCGCCGCGCGCGACGACCGCGCCCGTTCGCTCACCGCCCGTGATGAGGCGGCTTTTCGGCAGGCACTCGTCGGCAATACCCAGGCGCTGGTAAAGCTCCGTGGTCACGAACTGGCCGCTCACGCTCGCCGAGTAGGCGATCGACTTCGCCGCGAGCAGCGTACGCTTCAATGCTTCGGCCGAGCCTGCGTCGGGTTTCGGCGCACCGGCCCGCACCGCCAGGGCGATCGACGAGCGTGCGAGCGACGTCCGGGTGTCGCGCATCACGAGACCTTCTTCGATCAACTGGGCGAGCAACGCATCCGCGACGATGACGATGTCGACGATCTCACCGCGTTTCAGCCGGTTCGGGATCGAGGTTTCTCCCGTCCCGACGGAGGTCGTCACGGTCACGACCTTCTTTTGGGTGATGCGCTCGAGCTGCGGAATCAATTGAAGATGGGCGGCAGTAAAGGCGCCGGAAGTCATTACGCGAAAGTCGCTGGCTGCAGTAGTCATGAGTCGAAGCCGGTGGTGGTCAGGCTTTATTGTGACACGGGAAAAGCACGCTTCTCAGCCGCCACGTCCGACCCAGCCGCCGTGGACCGGATGGTGAGAGCAGATGAACTCCAGAAAAGCCGGCCGGCCTTTCGCGTTTTCGTCGAAAGCGCGCCTGAGCGCCGGAATGATTTCGGAAGGCTCGGTCACGTCTTCCGCATGGTAGCCGACGGCGCGCGCCATGGAGGCCATGCATGCGGAGCCGTGATCGGAAACCTTCCACGTGTACGGATCGTGTCCCGCCCCCCAGAATCCCGGGCCGTATCCCGAATAGCCGCCATTGTTGATGTGCAGCGTCGTGATGCCCACGCGATACCGCGCGGCCGCTTCGAAGCTGCCCATCATGTAACAGACGCCCGCGTCCCCGGTGATGTTCACGCATTGGCGATCCGGATATGCAAGCTTCGCGGCAAACGCGCCCGCAAAGCTGAAACCCAGTGTGGAGACGTTGCCCCAGCCGAGATGGCCACGCGGGATCTGCGCTTCGTAAACCGTGCTCGTCTGGTCGCGTGTGTTGCCCGAGTCCGCCGTCACGAACGATGCCTTGGGATCGAGCACCTTCATGAGATCGCCGATCACGCGGTACGGGTTGATCGGCTTGTCGTTCGACTCCATCCACGGGCGGAACTTCGCCATGAACGCTTTCCGCCCGGCGCTGATTTCGTCGAGGAGCGCCGGATTCCTGCGAGCCCCACCGGCCTGGCGCGAAAACTCTTCCGTCAGCGCTTTCAGCGTGAGCTGTGCGTCGCCGATCACGGCATGGCCCGTCTCGTAGCTCCTGTTGATGTCGAGCGTGTCGACGGTGCATTGCACGATCGTTTTCTTTTCGGGCTCGGGAATCGCGTGACTGAAACGATTCGGGAAAAGACTCGAGCCGATCGAGAAGAGCAGATCGCATTTCTCGAGATAGTGCGCGGCGAGCGATCCGCGCACGCCCAGCGAAAGCGGATGATTCTCCGGGAACGCGCCTTTCGCTTTCAGCGTCGTGAGCACCGGCACCTGAGCGATTTCCGCGAATTGCAGCAGCTCTGCCGTTGCATCCGCGTAATACACGCCTTCGCCGACGTACAGGATCGGATCTTTCGCAGCGAGCAGTGCTTCGATGGCTGCCTTGACGTCGTCGGGGTCGGGCGCGGAGCGCCAGCCTTTCACCGGCGTGTACGGATACTTGTCTTCGTCGTATTCGCCGAGATCTTTCGGCACGAGCAGCAGCACCGGACCGGGGCGGCCGGAGCGCAGATGCGTGAACGCGCGGCGCATGTAATCGGGAACGAGCTCCGCACGGTCGATCGTGCCGACCCACTTGGTGACGTGCCTGAACGTGTCGGCGATGTTGAAGTGCGTGTGGCGGCTCCCGCCCTGCCCGACGGCTTCCGCCATGATCAGAACGGGCGACGAGTCTTCCCAGGCTTGCGCGATGGCACCGAATCCCATCTGTATGCCGGCCGCGTTGAGGCTCGCCATCGCCGTGCAGGCGCCGATCCGTTTGCCGCACGTGACGCGCGAAAACGCGTCCGCAAGGGCCACGCCGAATCGCTCCTCACCCATCATGTAGATCGGCATGCCTTCTTCGCCGACCGCATTGTTGATGTGACTGGTCGGGTAGCAGCTGATCCACTGGATTCCCTCCGCTTTGAGTATCCGTGCAACGCCGTTCGCCGCCTTGATCTTCATAGAGCCCCCTGGAGGAGTGACGCGCGTGCTGCGCGAGCACCATTGTGGCGCAAATCAGCACGCAGTCGAAACCGTGTTGCGAAAGCCGACGCTGGCTTCCGGTGCAGGTGATGCGCGACGTGCTGACGGGCCTCTACAACCCGCGATACCTGATGGATTCGTGCGACCGGGAGCGGCACCGCGCCCGACGCCGCAACGAGCGCCTCGGCGTCATGATGCGCAGGCGGGCCGACTGACCCCGGCCGCATGAAGCTCAGCGCCGCGTTCTGCTGCCTTCGATCACTGCTGTAACGGTTGTTCCAGAGGGTGCGTTCGGCCCCCGCAGGCGATTGCGCATCGCCGAGAGAAACGTGCGGAAGTCTTCTTCGGGCGGTCCGGTGCGAAAGGCGATCGCGTCCTGGCCTGTCGCCACGAAATCGACGACCGGCGGCTTCGGTATGACGCGCGGCTGCTCGAGCGAGAGCAGCGAGCCCACGTCTTTCGCGAGCAGCACGCGCAATCCCATATCCGGCGGGTCGGCGCTCAAGAAGCGCGCCATGATGGTCTTCAGGATGCTGGTATGGTCGTATTCCGACTTGCCGACACTTGCTTTGGGTACCCATGGCGAAGCGATGAATGTCGGCACACGAAAGCCGTAATGATTGACCGGCTGCAGCGTTTCCGGGTCGACGCCGAGCGCGGCGAAACCGGGCGGGTCCGGCGCCTGCGGATTGAAAAGCGGGCGCGACTCCGGATGCACGTGATCGA
>DASRIK010000097.1:0-3567 GCA_035650035.1 Burkholderiales bacterium
GGCGATTTTCGTCTAGTCCCCAGCCTTCCGAGCTCCTCTCGGCCGGATTGCACATGGCGTCGATTTCTGCGGACACACTCGGCTGAATTTCGCGGACTTATTACCGGCATTCCGAGACCGGGTCAAAGAGCGTATGGGACAATTTCGGCCCATGGAGAGACCGATAGACGCCGTCGTACAGCAGGTCGGCCGCATCATTCTCGGCAAGGAGCTTCAGGTCAGACTCGCGCTCACGTGCCTGCTCGCGCGAGGTCACCTGCTCATCGAGGACATTCCGGGCGTAGGAAAAACGACACTCGCCCACGCGCTTGCCACATCGCTTGGTCTTTCGTTTCAGCGCATCCAGTTCACGAGCGACCTCCTGCCCGCGGATATCCTCGGGGTGTCGGTCTACAGCCGCGACAGCGGAAGCTTTCAGTTCCATCCGGGCCCGATCTTCACGCAGGTAGTGCTTGCAGACGAGGTGAATCGCGCCACGCCAAAGGCGCAAAGTGCGCTGCTCGAAGCGATGGAAGAGCATCAGGTCACCATCGAAGGCGAGACGCGGAAACTTCCGCAGCCTTTTTTCGTGATTGCGACGCAGAACCCCTCCTCGCAGATCGGTACTTTCCCGCTGCCCGAATCGCAGCTTGACCGGTTTCTCATGCGTATCCAGCTCGGGTACCCTGCTGCGGAAGCGGAACGCGCGCTGCTGCAGGGACAGGATCGGCGCGACCTGCTGGGAAAACTCGGACCTGCGCTGCAGGAGCACGAGCTTGCGAGTCTCCAGCGCGACGTGCAGCAGGTGCATGCCGCACCCGCATTGCTCGACTACGTACAGTCACTCGTCGAGTACACGCGCGACTCTCCGGAATATGCGAACGGCCTGTCTCCGCGTGCGACGCTCGCGTTGCTGCACGCAGCGCGCGCCTGGGCGCTCATCGCCGGTCGCGAGCATGTCGTACCCGAAGACGTACAGGCTGTTCTGCCGGGCGTGGTCGGCCATCGTCTCGCCCCCGGGCCCGAAGCCCGGCGCCTGAACGGCACCGACGTCGCCCAGCATCTGATCACAGAGGTCGCGATCCCCTAGGGCGTGCGTCACACGCAACAGGACCGCACGATGCTCGCTGTCTCCAAAGCCTTCCGCGGCTGGCTGTCGCGACGTCGCGGATCACCCGAACGCGAGATTCTGCTCGTGCAACGGCGCATCTACATTCTGCCGACGCGCTTCGGCGTGCTTTTCGCGGTCGTGCTGCTGCTCATGCTGACGGGTTCCATCAACTATGCGTTGAGCCTCGGTTACGTCCTGACGTTCCTTCTAGCGGCGCTCGCGGTGAGCACGGTTCTGCACACGTTCCGAAACCTCGCGGGGCTGCGCTTCACGGCGCTTCGCACACCTGCGGTGTTCGCCGGCGACATCGCGCAATTTCGAATATGCATCGACAACACGGCGATGGCCGAGCGCTGCAGCCTCGCACTGGTGCGCAATCGGCGCGAGATCGCCTTTATCGACGTGCCTGCGGAAGCGCGGGTGATCACCGCTGCGCCAGTGACAGCGCAACGCCGTGGCCTGTTGCGGCCGGAAGCACTCACGATTGCCACGCGCTTTCCGCTCGGGCTTTTCCGCGCCTGGGCGTGCATTAATCTCGATACGGAATGCATCGTTTATCCCCGTCCCGCGCCCGCCGGAGTGCCGCTGCCGCCGCAGCAAGCTGGAGGTGCAGGAAGTGCCGGACAGGCACGAGGAACGGACGACTTCTCGGGACTGCGCTCCTATCTCGCGGGCGATTCACCGCGCCACGTGGCGTGGAAAGCCGCGGCGCGCGGTCAGGCCCTGCTCACGAAACAGTTCCTCGGTGAAGCCGACGGCGAGCTGTGGCTGCGAGCCGACGCCCTGTCCGCCGATCTCGGCCTGGAGGACAGGCTCTCACGTCTGTCGCGCTGGGTGCTCGACGCGCATACCGCCGGGGTGCGCTATGGCCTCGAGCTCCCCGGCGTGCTTATACCTCCCAACTGCGGCGGACTGCACCGGACACGCTGCCTCGAAGCGCTCGCTTTGTTCGAGCCGTCCGGCGGCACGCGCGTGCTTGCCGTTTCGTAAGCGGAACCCACGGTGAATACGGCACTCAGTCTTCGCAACACGGTGTGGCTCGTCGCGTCCTTCGTGATGGTTGCCGTACCGCACGCAGAGCGCATGGCGTGGTGGCTCACGCTCCTCATCGGAATGATCGTGGCATGGCGACTTTATGTTGCTCGCACGCGTCTGCCGCTACCGGGAAGGACGGTCGTCCTGAGCGTGGTTGGTACCGCGACTGTCAGCGTCTACCTGCATTACGGAACGCTGCTCGGGCGCGATGCCGCGGTCGCTCTGCTCGTGGTAATGCTCGCACTGAAGCTCCTCGAAGTGAAAACGGTTCGAGACGGAATGCTGCTCGTCCTGCTGAGCTACTTCCTGGTGATCACGAATTTCCTGTATTCGCAAACCATCCCGGACGCGCTCTACATGCTCCTGTGCGTGTGGATCATTACCGGCAGCATGATCGGAATTCACTACGCCAATCCTGCTCGTTCCGGCATGCACCAGCTGCGCACGTCGGGCGCATTGCTCGCGCAGTCATTGCCGCTCATGCTCGTATTTTTCGTGCTTTTTCCCAGAGTGCAGGCGCCGTTGTGGGGCTTGCCGGCGCCCGCCCAGGCGTCCACGACAGGACTGTCCGACAGCATGACCACCGGAAGCATCACCCGGCTCACGTTGTCCGAGGAGGTGGCGTTTCGCGCAGTATTCAAATCGGAGATCCCGCCGAGCCAGCGCCTGTACTGGCGCGGACCCGTTCTGTGGGACTACGACGGCCGGACGTGGTACGCACCACGTCTCACGTATACGGAGCCGCAGTATGGCGCCACGTACCTGCCGATCGAGTACACGGTAACCGTCGAAGCTCACGGGAAGCCCTGGCTTTTCGCTCTCGATCTTCCCGGGAAACTTCCGCCCCGCTCCATCGCCACGTCCGATTTTCAGATCATTTCGTCGGTGCCCGTGACTTCCCGCGTCCGCTACGACATGGTGTCTTTTCTCGATTACAAGTACGGCATCGACGAGCTCAACCGCAACTTACAGCGCGCTTTGGATCTGCCGCCCCGCTTCAACCCACGCACGATTGCCTACGGCGAAAAGTTGCGCGAGACACACCGGACCGAAAGCGAAATCATCGAGGCGGTGCTCAGACTTTTCAACGAGGGCTACACGTACACGTTATCGCCGCCGCCACTCGGCGAGCACAGCGTAGACGAGTTCATGTTCGGCACGAAAAAAGGCTTCTGCGAGCATTATGCTTCGGCTTTCGCGATCGTCATGCGCGCGGCGGGCATTCCGGCGCGCGTCGTTACGGGCTACCTCGGCGGCGAAGTGAACCCGATCGGTGGCTATCTCACCGTTCGACAGGCCGACGCCCACGCCTGGAACGAAGTGTGGCTGCGTGACAAAGGCTGGGTGCGAGTGGATCCCACTGCCGCCGTCGCGCCGGCACGCATCGAAAGAGGCATCACGGCGGCGCTTGCCGATACGGGCGAGCTGCCGCTGCTCATCCG
>DASRIK010000098.1:0-10383 GCA_035650035.1 Burkholderiales bacterium
AAATAGCGGACGAAGAGCGTCTCATGAACATTGGCGACGGGCTCAAAGTCACTCAGATCCGACTCGGTACTGCACGGCTTACGCACTGCATGCGCTGGCTCGGGCTCGCGCGGCGCTCGCTCGACATCGCGGCAGATTACGTCTCGGATCGGATGAGCCAGGGAATCAAGCTGGCGGAGCGCGAAAGCGTGCAGTGGCTCCTCGGCGACGCCGCCATGCAGATCGAGATCGGACGACTGCTGGTCATGCGCGCGGCCGACAAGCTCGACCGCGGTGACTTCGCGCGCAAGGAAGTCTCCATGGCGAAAGTCGCCGTGGCGGACGTGCTACATCAGGCGGTCGACACTGCGATCCAGCTGAACGGCGCGCGCGGATATTCCAAGGACACGCCGCTCGAATGGATATACCGCTACGCTCGCCAGGCGCGGCTGGTCGATGGCGCGTCGGAAGTGCACAAGATGGTGCTCGCGCGCTTTTTCATGAATGAGCGCGGGGATTTCTGGTCCTGGCAGTAGACGCCCGATTGCAGATCCGTGCGGCGGCGATTCCCTACAGCGCCTCGAGTACTGATGCCGCCTCTTCGACGATCCGCGGCAGATGCTCTTCGATGCCCAGCCAGACCGGCAGGCGCACGAGCCGTGCGCTCATGGCAGCGGTCACCGGCAGTGCTCCTGCTTCCCGGCCAAAACGCTGCCCGGCCGGTGCGGTGCCGAGTGGAACGTAATGAAAAACGCTCTTGATTCCTCGCGCTCTGAGGCCGGACAGGAAAGCCGTGCGTGCGCTCGGGTTCGGCAGGAGCAGGTAGAAGATGTGCGCGTTGTGAGTGCAGTAATCAGGCACGATCGGACGACGCACCTTCCCCGCGCGTTCGAGTGGCGCAAAAGCCTCGAAATACGTGTCCCAGATCCGGCGCCGCCGCTCGATGATGCCATGCGCCTGCTCGAGTTGGGCCCACAGACACGCGGAGACGATTTCCGCGGGCGCATAGGAGGAGCCCACGTCGATCCAGCGATATCTGTCGATCTCGCCACGATCAAATTTCGAACGGTCGGTCCCCTTCTGCCAGAGGATTTCAGCACGCTCGCTGTACCTCGGATCGTTGACCATGAACGCGCCGCCTTCACCGGAGGTCACATTCTTCGTCTCGTGAAACGAAAATGCAGCGAGCTCGCCGATGCTGCCAAGCGGCCTGCCTTTGTAATAGGACAGCACCGCCTGCGCCGCGTCTTCAATGACCAGGAGATCATGGCGTTTTGCAATCTCCAGGATCTTGTCCATTTCGCACCCGACCCCGGCGTAGTGAACGACTACGATCGCGCGCGTTCGGGGTGATATCGCAGCCTCGAGCTGCGCTTCGTCTATATTTAGCGTGTCCGGCCGGATATCGACGAATACCGGGAGGACGCCGCGCAGCACGAACGCGTTTGCCGTCGACGAAAACGTAAACGATGGCATCAGCACCTCGTCGCCGGGCTGCAGATCGACGAGCAAAGCAGCCATTTCGAGCGCGGCCGTGCAGGAATGCGTGAGCAAGGCAGTGGGGCAGCCGATCTGGTCCTCGAACCATGCGTTGCAGCGGCGGGTGTAAGCGCCGTCTCCGGCGAGGCTTCGTGCAGATAGTACGTCCGCGATATACGCAAGCTCCTTACCGGTGAGATAGGGTTTGTTGAATGGAACGTTAAGCTCGGCGCCCTCATTCTCCACTGCGCGAAACTCCGCGATTCTGCGATTCATCGTTGCGACATTCCGAAATGCAGGCATTCGTCTGGACGACGCATTTTCACGATTCTCGCCGGGTTGCCGACGACTACCGCGCCCGATGGCACCGGACGCGTAACCACGGCTCCAGCTCCAACGATGGAGTTTTCGCCGACTTCAATATCAGGCAGTACGACTGCGCCCGCGCCGACAAAGACGCCGCGCCGGATGTTCACGCGGCCCGCGAGCACCGCAGCCGGCCCGATGGATGCGTACTCTTCGATGTGCGTATCGTGCCCTACACTTGCGCTGCGATTGACGATAACGAAATCCCCTATAACCACGCCCCCGCCGATGGTACAGCCCGCGTTGACATACACGCCTCTGCCGATCGCGACGGACGTTCCGACGACGGAGGTCGAGTCGATGATCACGCCAGCGCGCGAGAAGCCATGATCGAGCGCATCCTGACGCGCCGCATACCGGTACAGCGGCGTGAATACGGGGATCACGACTTCGCAGTTTCTCTCGGCTTCCGTGGCTTCGATCGGCGTGAGAATGCGGACTCGCGGCGACAACGCTACCTTTCCCTCCACGTTTTTGATGCCCGCAGCGATCGTGATGCGGCTGCGAGCACAGCTTTCTTCAAGGTCGATCGCCAGGCCTGCGCACACCCCGTAAAGAACGATCTGCTTCACTGCGCCGCCCGGCCTGTCGACCAGCCATAGTAACGTGTCCGATCATCGCCATCTGCGCAAGATGTCACTGCCGGTGCAGGCATGCAGCGTCCTCCTCGCTGGTGCGCTCGAGCAGCAGCCATGTACCTGTCGCTGATCGCGGCGAAAAGCAGTTCGCGAGTGCGCTGCTCACCGCCGGTGCGTAGTTCCGAAATGTCGTCGTTTCACGATCCGAATAGCGAAACGTCGTCTCGAGTAGCACGTATCTCACTCGCGACACGTCCAGGGTCTGGAGGTATTCACGCTCACCATTTCGGGAGCGAACGGAATGCGGTAGAAGGAAACTCTGACGTCCCGGTAAAGGATGACGGAGCAGGTATGCGATCCCCGGGCCATATGGCAGTACGCCGATAGCCTCTTCCGGCCTGAGATGTCCGAGCGCTTCATCCATCAAGTCACGGTGAGGGGTTATGGCACTGTACGCGTCGGGATAACAGACGCCGTTCGCCAGGCAGACCTTGTGAATCGCCTGGAAAGCCTGCCCCAAAGATCCCGGACTGTCATGGACGAGCACCGCATACGCCGAGCCGCCGATCAGGAGCAGTGCCCACGCAAGCCCCGCCACAAGGTAGGTAGAAGCCCCGCGCGGCAGCCTTGGGAGCGCGCCTGACTGACAGAAGTAAACCACGGCGGGGACAATAAATGCATAGGTTCTATGACTGAAATGGGCGATGTCGGGGCGTTCCAGTAGACACTGCGGCAGGTTGAACAGCAACCAGACGCTCGTTACCAGCCAGAACAACCTGCGGTGATGGGCATTGCGTCGACCGATCAGTCCCGCAACCGCCGCGACGGGCACCATCAGCGACGCATAATAAACGGCGGCGAACGTGGAGCCAGCCCGCACTTCCGAAGGGCCCGGCGGCCGCGTCTGATAGTCGGCAGTTGAGCGCTCGAGCATCGCGGACGGAATCGCGGCGAGCTGACGCAGATAGTCCGAGAGTATTCCTTCGGCGGCAAAGAACGCCCATATAGGCGCTAGCGCAATGGTCAGCCCGAACAGTCCGTGCAGACCCGCTTCGAGTGGAGTCGCTTTTGCCGGAAGTCGCGGCGCCACCGCTGCGCAGACGCCGAGAAGCGCGAGCCCCGCCACGCCTGCATCGATGCGGACACACAGCGCGATGCCGGTTACGGTACCCAGGATGGTAAGCCATCGCCGCTCCGCGGTCCGCACATAGTTCGCAGCCGACAGGAGGAGAGCGAGGTTCAACGCCGCAATATAGAACCGGTGGCCGTCGCCTGGTGCAACAATCAGTAACATCGCGGCAATGAGTGCCGCACGGTTCCCTACTTCCGCCTCGACTATCCGGTAGACCAGCCATACGCACAACGCGAGCGGGATCGCGAGTACGGCGCGAATCGCGAAGACGTCACCGGTCGTCATCGAAATCAACGGCACGAAGATATAGAACGCGCCGGGCAAGTAATTGAAGAGCTCGATGTCGACGTACAGCGTGCGATCGCGCAGAAGCTGCTGCGCGATATAGAACATGTAACCTTCGTCGAAGATATCGAAAGGGTAGCGCGGCGCGGTCACGAGGAAATACGTAAAAGCGAGCATCGCTACCCCTACGGAAGCCGCAGGGTACGCGAACCGAGTCATGGCTCCTATGGCTGCCATGGTTCTCCCGCGAGTCCGCCGATGCCAGCCCAGCTCTGCGCATGGACCTTTGAGGTCCCAAAGCCCCGCCTGCACTCAAGCGCACAGCGCAAGCCGTTCAGTGCGGCTATGAGGAGGCTTCGGAAATCGTAAGCGCTTTCGCCGATCTCTCGTGAATTGCGGATATAGCCGAGCGTTGTGACGCGCGGCGAAGCATTGCACGTCATCACGAGGACCTGCGGGCGAGAAACCTTATATCTCGTCACCGTCTCTACGACTTCGGCGGGCACGACGAAGAAGGTGCCACATCCGGCGGGTACGCCGGCAAGCACCGTCAGCAGCAGCTTGTATGTCGCCGAGCTTGCGCGGCGCAACCAGTGCCCATGCCGCGCTACGCGGATGCCAAACACCGTGCTTCTTGTGGTGTGCGCCTTGGCAACGAGCGCGGGCAGTGCCTCCGGCGGGTCCTGCAGATCCGCATCCATGACTGCCGTCCATGCGCTTCGGGCAAGCGTGAGGCCGAGCAATATCGCCGTATGCTGGCCGTAGTTGCGGTCGAGCCTCGCCCCCGCCACGCGTGCGTCGCGACGGCAGATATCCTGGATCACGTCCCATGCATCGTCCGGACTGCCGTCGTCCACCAGCAGTACCACGTGATCGGTCCCGTCGCGGTCGAAGGCGTCATGTATTCGCCGCACGAGCGATTCCAATGTCGCGGCATTTCGGTAAACAGGCGCCACTACGGTCACATCGTGACGTGCCAGGCACACGGCACGTGTTGAAGCGCCTGACCCCGGAATCACGCGCGCACCCCTGTCTGCGTCTGGTCAGGTTGTCGGCCTTCGCCACTCACCCCGAAGGCGTGTCCTCGCCGGAGCACATGGCGCCACACCAGAAATCCGAGACCGACAACGGTCATCGGCACCCAGAATACGGCATGTACGACGACGGCCAGAGCCGCCGCCGTGTTCCACGCCAGTCCGTACGCTGCGTATGCCCAGGCAGCAAAGAAGTGGAACGTGCCGATAGAGCCCGGCGCACTCGGCAAGAGCCCGGAAAGATTCGCTGACGCAGTCGCAAACAATGACGCCGATGCCACGGCGGGCGCACCGAGCGTAATCGCCACGACCGAGAAGATCCCCGCCGTCATCGTCCATGAGAGGAGCGTCAAAGCGATGAGGATCGCGAGATGCAGGGGCAGAAGAAACGTGCGCAACGTCGTGCGAAGCATGCGAAGAAATGATCGCGGGCCCGGAGCTGCAAGCGCCGCATCGCCGGGCGCGCGGGAAGTTTCGACCCCGCCGAAAACGTGCACCCGGCTCGCCCACACGCACGCTGCCGCCGCGATGATGCCGCCAATCAAGGCTATGGCGGAAATCCACGGCAGCAGCAGTTGCCGGGCAGCGTCCTCGTGTAATGCCATCGTTCCTGCGATGAGAAACAGAAAAAGGACGGCAAAATCGAGCGCGCGCTCGAGCACCACAACCCCGAACAATTGCGTGCGTCCGACATGCGCCGCAGGAAACGCAAGCACGCGATAGATATCACCGGCGCGTAGCGGCGCGACGTTGTTGAGACTGACTCCGATGAGGTAAGGCCCAATGCAGGCGCGATATCGGATGCCCGCATCGAGGCGACGCAACATCCAGCCCCAACGCAGTATGCGTACGCCGTGCCCTGCTACGAGAAGCACCGCTATCGTTCCCAGCTCTGCGACCCCTACCGTACGGATCTCTCGCGCGAGCTGCGTGATATCCCGGCCGCGCAGCAAGAGCCACAGGAACAGCGCGCTCAGGACGACGCTAAACAATATCCGAAGCCAGCGCATGGGAATTAAGGTGGGCGGCTCGCAAGGATCCGGGACATCGTGCTTGGAGACGCACGTAGGTTACTCGCACGCGGTCTCAGAGGCGCGGCAGCTCTACCGGAACGGCCCTCCTTGCAACAGAGACTGACGCTTACTGCGCCAGCGGAAGGGTAACGGGCCGCCCCGTCGCCACCGAGTGCTCGATCGCAAGCGTCGCCTCCAGCGTCGCGCGCGCTTCCTGAGGCGTCGCCAGCACGCACGGTCTTGCCATGCACAGGTAGTCGAGCCATGCGCGAGTCTCGCTCGCGATCGGTCCGATGAATTCGCCTAATGCCCAATCTCCCGGCGTACCGCTTTGGAGGAACACCATGTTCACTGCGTGATCGGGCAGATACACGTGCGGAATGCCTTTCTCGCTGTACATGAGCTGGTCCGTGTGATCGTCGTCGAGGATCATGACGCCACCCGTGCCGAGCACTTCGACGCGCGCTGCATGCCCGAGCGCCGGATATTTTTCCGGAAGCGCATAGCTGATGCCGAGATTGACGACGCTGCCGTCGTCGTACGTCAGAATCGCGTAACTGACATCCTCGACTTCGTAGCCCCTCTCTCTGAGAACGCCCATCTGACCTCGGGCGTACACCTCCTTCAGACGCGGCCCGCCCAGCAGCCATGTCATCAGGTCCACGTAATACGTCAGCGCATCGACAACGGGCGTGGCATGCGGATTGCGCTGGAGAATTGCGAGCGCCTGTGAGCGGGAGTTGAAGACCCGCGCCGCGGCGCCGGACGGTCTGCCGATGCGGCCTTGAAGTATCTGCTCCTTGGCTATGAGGTAACGGTCCTTGTAGCGGCGGCTGTAACCCACGCGTACATCGACGCCCGATTTCTCGATCGCGCGCAACACTCGATCTGCGTCCGCAACCGTCAGCGCGATCGGTTTTTCCACCAGCACGCGCTTTCCCAGCTCGAGCGCTTTGAGAATGGGCTCGACGTGCTCGCCTTCGCTCGTCGAAACGATGACGGCATTCACCTCCGGACGCGAAATGATTTCGTCGTTGTCCGTGCTCTCAACTTGAGCGCCGACAGTTGCCGCGAGCTTCTTCGCTGCCTCGGGATTCCGGTCCGAAACCGCGATGAACCGCACGGCCGGGTGCGCAGTCGCGAGGCGCGCACGGAGCGTGCCGATGCGCCCCGATCCGACGATGGCAAGACCGATCGGTTGTGTATCAGCGGGCATGAGTGCCTCGCGCCGACCTGCGTTTCGGCGGCATTTTCCCGGCAGCTTTCGCTTCGTATCGCTCGAGCGCCTGCCGCGCGATCCGCGTGCCCCGCAACGCCGCGGGAAAACCGCAATAAACGGCCGCCTGCATGATGATCTCCTGAATTTCCTCCTGCGTGACGCCGTTTCGTAACGCCGCTTCGACATGCAGCTCGAGCTCCTCGGGTTTGTCGAGCGCGATGAGGAACGCGATGTTGAGCATGCTGCGCGTGCGGTGAGGAAGGCCGGGCCGGGTCCACACGAGACCCCACGCGCGCGTTGCCATGTCCTGCATCGGCGCGGTGAACTCGCTCGCCGATGCGAACTGCCGATCGACATACTCCGCCGTAAGCACCTTCTTGCGGACTTTCAATCCGGTTTCGAAAAGCTCGTCCTTTTTCTTTCGATCACGCTTCAACGTTGCTCCTTTCGCGGCGAGTGGGCGACTCACCGCACGATTACCCGTCACCCCGTCACTCGTCACTGCGTTCAGTCGACATGCACATTCGCCTCCTTCACGACTCGCGCCCATTTCACGAGCTCGCTTTTCATGAATTTCCGGAGCTCTTCCGGCGTGCTGCCGATCGGCTCGATGGCGGAGCGCTCGAGCAACGCCTTGAATTCAGGATGTGCCGCCGCGCGCAGGATCTCCGTATTCAACTTCGACACGATTTCTTTCGGCGTGCCGGCAGGCGCGAGAAAGGCATACCAGACGCCGGCATCGTAGCCCGGCAGGGCCACTTCCGCGACGGTCGGAAGATCCACGCCTGAAAGCCGCTTTGAGGTGCTCACCGCGAGCGCGCGTATACGCCCGCTTTCGATATGCGGCCTCCCCGAAGCCCAGGTCGAGAAAAGGACCTGCACATTGCCTGCGATGAGATCGACCAGCGCAGGTCCGCCGCCCTTGTAGGGAATGTGCAGCATCTTCACTTTGGCCATGCTGTTCAGGAGCTCGTTCGCGAGATGACCTCCGCTGCCGTTGCCGGACGATGCATAGGTGATTTGTCCCGGCCGCGCACGTGCAAGTGCAATGAGCTCGTTCACGGATTTCACCGGGAGCGACGGATGCACGACGAGGATGTAAGGTCCCGTCGCGAGCAGCGTTATCGGCTCGAAATCCCTGATCGGATCGTACGGGAGTTTCTTATAGAGCGCCGGATTCACGGCAAGCTGCGCCGTCAACGCGAAAACGATCGTATGGCCATCGGGGGGCGATTTTGCCGCGAGCTCCATGCCGATGTTCCCGCCCGCACCGCCGCGATTGTCGACGACCACCTGCTGTTTCACGCTGTCGCCGAGGCGCTGCACCAGAGGTCTCGCGATCGTGTCTGAGCCGCCTCCCGGCGGATACGGCACGATGAGGCGCATAGGCTTGCTGGGAAACGACGCAGCGGTCTGGGCTTGCGCCAGGGCGGGAACGATGCTCAGCGCCGCGCACAGCAGCCCGGCTGAATACTGCATTTGATTCCTCCTCGTCACCGACCGCCTGCCTGCAAATCCATCGCGCGCGCCTTGAGGGTTGTGTCTTGTTTCAGCACCGCCTTGGCGATCTTGTGCGTTGGAGTATGCGGCAGCTCGTCTACGAACAACACATATCGCGGTACTTTCTGTGGTGCGAGATGCTCGGCACACCAGCGGCCGATATCCTGGGCGCTGGCGGTTTCGCCGGGCTTCAATACTACGGCAACCAATATATCGTCTTCTCCGAGCTCCGCCGGAACGGGAACGGCCGCGGCTTCATGCACCGCGGGGTGTGTGCCGACCACACGGTCCAGCTCGGCCCCCGCGATGTTTTCGCCGCGCCGGCGAATGATGTCTTTTTTTCGCGAAACGAAAAAGAAGTAGCCGTCCTCGTCACGCCGGACGAGATCTCCGGTCTTGAACCAGCCGTCGAGGAACGCTTCGCGCGTCTGCTCAGGATCGCGGAAGTAGCCCTGCATCAGGATGGGCGTCTTGACGAGCAGCTCGCCTTCCTCGCCAACGCCGACATCGCGCCCGTCGTCGTCCACCACACGGCACTGCGCCCAGGCCATCGCCGGATCCGGGTGTCGCCCGATCGGCCCCATGCTGCCGGGCTTGCGTAATCCGTCCAGGGGATTGCACGTGACGCCCGGAATCTCGGTCATGCCGTAGCCGCCGATGAGATGCGGAATTCCGAACTCGTCGCGAAAAGTCGCCTCCATGCTGTGACGCACGCCATACACCGCACGCAATTCATGATCGGGGCGAAACTCGCTTCGCGGCCGATTCTTCAGGATAGTGCCGATCGCTTCGATGATGTTCACTTCGGTCGCACCATAGTCTGCCGCCGTGTCCCAGAACGTCGACGCGGAAAAACGGGGCACGACCACGACGCTGCAGCCCGCGGCGAGCGTTCCGGCTACCGAGTAGAAAAGCGCGTTCATGTGGAAAAGCGGCAGCACGATCATCACGCGGTCGTCGGGCTGCAAGTACACGCGCTGCACGAAAGCTTCGCCGCCGAGGAGGAAGCTGCGCTGGCTGTGCATCGCGCCTTTCGGAAAACCCGTCGTGCCGGAGGTATATACGATGAGTAGAGTAGCGTCGGCATCGCCTTCGCTCGGTAGCGAGCGGAAAGTCGCACGATCTGCGGCCTGTCGCAGAGAAGGCACATCCTCAGCCGGCACGTCGAGCGTGAGAAACCATGGTGTCGTTGAGGCTTCGCCGCAGGCTTCGCGTGCAACGTCGAGCAGCTCGCGGCTTGCAACAACGCCGCTCACCTCGGCGTGACGCAGCACGTAGCCGGCTTCTTCCACACCGAATTCCGGGTTCACGGGCACCATGATCGCACCGATCCTGGCAACAGCAAGAAGCACGACCAGATGGGCATCGCTGTTGCGGCCTATCACACCAACGCGATCGCCTTTTCGGATACCCAGCTCGATGAACAGCGCGGCGGCTTTCCGCACCTCCTCGTCGAAACTTCGCCAGCTCCATGTGGTCTGCTCGTACAGGACGAACGGGCGGTCCGGATCGCGCGCCGCGCGGCTCGCGAACGCGCCTTGCAACGTGTAGTCGTGCCCGGGATAGGCCCGCAGCACATCCAGGGGATTCTTCAGATTACTCGTCATCCGTTACCAGTCACTTGTTACTCCACCAGCCCGGCGACATTACAATAGCCCCTCTACGATCAGCAAGGCGCAACGCTCACCCCGCTCGCGCGAAGCGATTTTCCTTCCGATGCACGATTCCGTTCGCAACGCATTCCAGTCTCTGCGCTCGTCCGCCGCTTTTTTTGCAATACGCTACGTAGAAGAGACCC
>DASRIK010000099.1:0-7715 GCA_035650035.1 Burkholderiales bacterium
CGAGCGTGAGACCGTACACGCCAAGAACGGGGGCGTAACCAGCGAGCGGGCTCAGCGGCACCTGCGTATACCCGATGGCGAGCCATGGAAATCCCGTGAAGAGCCAGCCGCGGATCCATTCCGTCAGGGTCCATAGCGCAGGAAGCACGAGCATGAGCTTTACCCATGATGGCGCGCGCACTCTCGAGTAAGCGTAGCCTGACACAGCCGGAAAAAGCGCGAGATAGGCGCAGAAGAGCAGTGTTGCGAGTGCAGCCAGCGGCGCAGGCATCGCGCCGAAATCGTGCAGGCTCACATAGACCCACGACACACCCGTGAGGAAAAGCCCGAGGCCGAACCACCAGCCGAGAACCGCCGCGCGTCGCGGTGACATGGTTTGGTTCCAAAGCCACACGAGCATCGCGATCGTGAGCACGGACAGCGGATAGAGATAAAGCGGCGCGTAAGCCGCAACGGTTGCGGCGCCGAGCGCTGCGGCGGCGAGGCACGTGCGGTCGATGCTGAACCAGCGCCGCCGCGCGGCGCTGCGACCGCGCAGCTCGGCGTCGCTCAGTCCCGGCATCAGGCGTCTACGGTGCTCTTCGGTATCACTTCGAGAAGGTGCAGGCGACGGCTGTCGGCGCGCACCACCTTGAACGTGAGTCCCTCCATCGTCACCTGCTCGCCGCGCTTGGGCACCCGACCGAAGTGCTTGAGGACGAGACCGCCGATCGTATCGAACTCCTCGTCGCTGAAATCCGTGCCGAATTTCTCGTTGAAATCGTTGATCTCGGTAACGGCTTTCACGCGGTACTGGCCTGTCTTGTCCTGGACGATGTTGTCTTCGACCTCGTCGAAATCGTATTCATCCTCGATGTCGCCGACGATCTGCTCGAGCACGTCCTCGATCGTCACCAGGCCGGCCACGCCACCATATTCGTCCACGACGATAGCGATGTGATTGTGATTCTTGCGGAACTCCTTGAGCAGCACGTTCAGCGGTTTCGATTCCGGGATGAATACCGCGGGACGCAGCATTTCGCGCACGTCGAACTCCTCCTCGCCTGCGTAGTAGCGCAGCAGGTCCTTGGCGAGAAGAATGCCGATCACGTCGTCCTTGTTGCCGCTCGTCACCGGGAAGCGGGAGTGCGCAGTGTGGATGACGAACGGAATGAACTTGTCGGGAGACTCGCTGATGTCGATGACATCCATCTGTGAGCGCGGAATCATGATGTCGCGCGCCTGCAGCTCGGAGACCTGGAGCACCCCTTCGATCATCGTGAGTGCGTCCGCGTCGAGAAGGTTGCGTTCGTGAGCGGATCGCAGAACTTCGATCAGCTGCTCACGGTCTTCCGGTTCGCGCATGATGAACGCGGACAACCTCTCGAGCAGCGTCGGTTTACTGTGGCTGTCGTCCATGTTCCGATGGTGTTGCATAAGGATCGGGAAATCCCAGCTGTCCGAGTATTCGCGTTTCGAGCTTTTCCATCGCGGTCGCATCGGCATCGCGCTCGTGCTCGTATCCCTGCAGATGCAGCACGCCGTGCACGGTGAGATGCGCGTAATGGGCCATCACGTCCTTCTGCTGCTCTCGCGCTTCGCGTGTGACGACGGGCGCGCAGAGCGCCAGATCGCCATCATACGGCGGTTCATCCGAGAGCACGAACGTGAGCACGTTGGTGGCGTAGTCGCGGCCGCGATAATCGCGGTTGAGTGCACGACCTTCGGCGAGACCGACGATCCGCACGGTGACTCGCGCGTCGGCTTGAAGCGCCGCCTCGACCCACTTCCGCAGATTCCGTTCCGAGGGTATCGGCCGCGCTCGCGTCGCATATTGCACCGTGAGCTCCACGTCTCCACGGCGGCGCCGGGCCTTAAGTTGTCGAGGCGCCGCGCGCGACGCGGCTTTCTCGCGTTTCATACGCGTTTACGATGCGTTGCACGAGCGGGTGCCGCACGACGTCCTCCGTGCCGAAGCGGGTAAATGCGATGCCGCGAACTTTCTTGAGCACTTCCTGCGCGTCGACGAGACCGCTTTTCTGCCCGCGCGCGAGATCGATCTGCGTCACGTCGCCCGTGACCACCGCTTTGCTGCCGAAGCCCATGCGCGTCAGGAACATTTTCATCTGCTCGGGCGTCGTATTCTGCGCTTCGTCCAGGATCACGAAGGAATGATTGAGCGTGCGCCCGCGCATGAATGCGAGCGGAGCGATTTCGATTGCGCCGCGCTCGAAGATTTTCGCGACTTTGTCGTACCCCATGAGATCGTACAGCGCGTCGTAGAGCGGCCGCAGGTACGGATCGACTTTCTGCGCCATGTCACCCGGCAGGAAGCCCAGACGCTCGCCCGCTTCGACGGCCGGGCGCACGAGCACGATGCGCTTCACGGCGTCGCGCTCGAGAGCATCCACGGCACATGCGACAGCAAGATAGGTCTTGCCGGTGCCCGCGGGCCCGATGCTGAACGTGATGTCGTGTGTCTGGATGTTCTGCAGGTATTCGACCTGGTGCGGCGTGCGCCCATGAAGATCGGGCCGTCGCGTGATGAGCACCGGCGCGGCGGCGGGCGCAGACTCGTTGGGCCGTTCGGCACGTGCTTCGATGAGGCCCAGTTGCACGTCTTCGAGCGACAGCGTCTCGGCGGCGCGCTCGTAGAATCGCTCGAGCACCTTGGCAGCGAGCCGTGCCTTCGCGGGTTTCCCTGTGATCGCGAAGCGCTCGCCGCGCCGGGCGATATTCACGTCGAGTGCGGTCTCGACCTGCCGCAGGTTTTCGTCGAGGGCTCCGCACAGGTTCGCGAGGCGCTGGTTGTCTACAGGCGTGAAACTGATTTCCACGATTATGCGATCTCGCCGCGCAGCGAGTGAGGCAGCGCCGCCGTGATCAACACATCCACGAACGACCCGACGAGATGCTTCGCGCCTTCGAAGTTGACCATGCGATTGTTGTCGCTCCGCCCACTGAGCTCCCTTTCATTCTTCTTCGCGGGGCCTTCGACGAGCACGCGCTGGCGCGTCCCGACCATTCGCCGGCTGATCGCCTGGGATCCCGCCTCGATCTTCTGCTGTAGCTCCTGCAGTCGCGCAAGCTTCACTTCCTGCGGCGTGTCGTCCGGATAGCTCGCAGCGGGCGTGCCGGGTCGTGGGCTGTAAATGAAGCTGAAGCTCGCGTCGAACGCAAGCTCGTCGATGAGCGCAAGCGTGGCAGCGTGATCGTCTTCGGTCTCGCCGGGAAAGCCGACGATGAAATCCGACGAGATACAGATGTCGGGCCGCGCAGCGCGAAGCTTTTTCACGATCGACTTGTACTCGAGCGCGGTGTAGCCGCGTTTCATCGCAGCAAGCACGCGGTCCGATCCGGACTGCACCGGCAGATGCACGTGGCTGACGAGCTTCGGCACCTTCTCGTAGGCGTCGATGAGGCGCGGCGTGAATTCACGCGGATGGGAGGTCGTGTAGCGGATGCGCTCGATCCCCGGAAGATCCGCGACGTAATCGAGGAGCTGCGCGAAATCCGCGATCTCTCCATCTTCCATGCCGCCCCGGTACGCGTTCACGTTCTGGCCGAGCAGCGTCACTTCTTTCACACCCTGCTCGGCGAGCTCGGCGATTTCAATGAGGACGCTTTCGAACGGCCGCGAGACTTCCTCACCCCGCGTATAAGGCACCACGCAGAACGTGCAGTACTTGCTGCAGCCTTCCATGATCGAAACGAAAGCGGTCGCACCTTCCACGCGCGCGGGCGGCAGACGATCGAATTTCTCCACTTCGGGGAAAGAGATGTCGACCTGGGGCCGACCGGTCGAACGCCGCGCTTCGATCATCGCCGGCAGCCGATGAAGCGTCTGCGGGCCGAAAACGAAGTCCACATACGGTGCACGGGCCACGATGGCGGCGCCTTCCTGACTCGCCACGCAGCCGCCGACACCGATCAATACACCCGGCCGTTCGCGTTTCAGGTGCTTCACGCGGCCGAGGTCGTGGAAGACCTTCTCCTGGGCTTTTTCGCGCACCGAGCATGTGTTGAACAGAATGACGTCCGCCTCGGCCGGGTCGCTGGTCGCTTCGAGGCCTTCCGCCTCGCGGAGCACATCGGCCATCTTGGCCGAGTCGTACTCGTTCATCTGGCAGCCGAAAGTCTTGATGTACAACTTGCGTGGCATCAGCGCTTGCCGGCCTGCCTCAGGCGCAGGAGCTCCTCTTCGGTCAATATGTACATACGTTGGATGTCGCCCGCCTGGTCGGTCGAGTACAAGACTTCCGCGCCGGAAGGTAATTGGCCATGCACGATCGTACGGTTCGATCGGTCGTAAATGCGGGCGCCGGGACTCAGTCGCAAGGTGCGGCTGCCAATTCTAACCGTAGGGAATACCTGCGGCTCTCCGAGCGTGCCGCGCACAGCATTCGCGGGGAGGATTCGTTGCTGGATGAACTGCGCCGAGGCGGGCAGCGCTGGCGCCAGAAAGCAGAATATCAATAAAAGCAGTAACTTACGCACCAACGCACGATAACACAGCAGACGTCTCCCGGCAAAGGAGCCCCGGTTTTGCTGCATACGCACTAACATACAGGCGACCTCGAGTGCGGCGCTTTGCAAGTGAGTTTTCACTCCGCATCGTATGTTGGGGGTGGGTGGCGAGTCGGGGATTTGCAGATCTACCCGGTAAAAGGGGGCAAGTGGCTGGCACGGCGGCATTTTTCAAGCGATGTAGTAGTTTGCCGTTAAGCGGTTAGCGAGATCACTCGGCGGCTGTAAAGGCAGGCCGTTGTGAGCTGCGCCTAGCCTCGGTGCTGAATCTTAGTTGAGTGGCAGTGTCTGTCGCGAGCTCTACGTGGACAAAAAACTAGCAGAATATCTTTCCGGCGCAGCACAGCTGTACCCCCATAATCTGGAACGGCAGTTCCCTCGCGTGCTCGAGAGAATCGTTGCGGCGTGGCAATCACCCGAGGATCTCTCTGCCCTGTTGACGGACCTACTGATCGATCGCCGGGGTAACCGCCAGGGTTTTCCGCCAGAAGTCGCTCGCGAAATTTTTCAACTGAGCGTCTTCAATGAGAACCGTTCATCGACACCATCGGCACCCCGTGACGTGTGGGAGCACGAGCGTGCTATAGCGGCTCTCGAGGAATTAGGTATAGAGGCACGTCCCGCCGCCATGTTGCGTGCTGCGGAGCGAGGCGACACGCAACAGCTTGCCCTGCTCCTGAGAGCCGGATTGTCCGTTGACGCGCGGGACGCCCGCGACTGGACCCCGCTGATGGTAGCCGCATTCCACGGCCGCGAGACCGCTGCAAAGTTTCTGATCGAGAACGGCGCAAATCCAAGAGCACGCGACGCAGATGGGTACACCCCGCTTCATTGGGCGGCCGTAAAGGGATATCAGACAGTGGTCGCGATCATTGCAAGCCGGGTTGATTGCAACATTCAAAGTACATCCGGGCTCACGCCCCTGCTACAGGCTGCGGCGAGTGGCCATCTCGCGGTGGTTAAGCTACTGCTTGCCTCAGGCGCTGATCCCAACGTTCGTACTCATGAGGGCTGGACCGCGCTGCATAAGGCCGTCGCAAATGGATACAAAGAGATAGTGCAAGTGCTCCTCGCGCATGGGGCATCTCCCTCTGCGCGCCATCCGGACGGCACGACACCCCTTTCACTTGCCGGTAAGCGCAACCCTGAGCTTGTGCAAATCCTCAGGGACGGGATCAAAATGCAGGCGATTCGTCGTGACGGGCGACCCGCGCACAACACACCGAACTAGACAGGATTCAGAACGTCGCTGCATTGCGGTCTTCGGTCGAAGCCGCCGGCTCTTGCGCAGCACGGGGCTGCGCCAGCATACGCAAACTAACGACTTGATTCGATTGGTGGCGAGTCAGGGATTTGAACCCCGGACCAACGGATTATGATTCCGCTGCTCTAACCACTGAGCTAACTCGCCACGGGGAGCGGCGCAGTCTAAAGAGCGGGTTCCACCCTGTCAAGCGAGGCTGCGCCAGATACCTGATTCCGCGTGAAAAACAGGAATGTGAGTACCCGGTTGCCGTTGGCGGGCAACGGCGCCCGGCGTAGACTGCGCCCCTTGCGAATAAGGACGCGGCTCGAGATGCAAAGGTTCGATGTAATCGTAGTGGGCGGCGGGCTCGTTGGCGCGAGCTGCGCACTTGCGCTCGCGCGAACGGACATTTCCGTAGCGCTCGTGGAACCGCAACCGCCGCGGTCGCCTCGAGCGGATGGCTCCTGGGACAGCCGCGTGTACGCGATCAGTCCGGGGAACGCCGCATGGCTGACGGGGTTGGATGTGTGGACCCAGTTGCCCCACGACCGGATGGCGCGCGTGGAGACGATGGAAATCTACGGCGACCAGCCACGTAATCGCCTGGAATTCAGCGCCTACGATTCCGGGCTCCGCGAGCTTGCGTGGATCGTCGAAAACAGCGTCGTTCACGCCGAGCTCTGGCAGGCTTTGACCCGTCAATCGACGGTGACGCTTTACTGCCCCGCACGGTGCGATGCGCTTATGTCGGAGGCCGACGGGGTCGCGCTTCGACTCGAGGACGGCCGAGAGCTCGCCGCGCATCTCATCGTCGGCGCCGACGGCGCGGATTCATGGGTGCGGGAATGGGTCGGCATCGCGAGCAAAGTGGACGATTACGGTCAGCGCGGCGTCGTTGCGAATTTCGCAATAGCGCGTCCGCATGCGGACACGGCCTACCAGTGGTTTCGCGCGGATGGCGTTCTCGCCTTGTTGCCTTTACCCGGCGAGCACGTGTCGATGGTGTGGTCGACACCGGAGGACAGGGCGCAGGAGCTCCTCGAGGCCTCCCCGGAGGCGCTTTCACGTGAGGTGGAGGCGGCAGCCGCAGGCGTGCTCGGAGAGCTGCGCGCGCTGGGTCCAGCTGCAGCGTTCCCGCTGACGAGGCAGCGCGTGCAACACCTGGTGGAACCGCGTGTGGCCCTGATCGGCGACGCGGCGCACAACATTCATCCGCTCGCAGGGCAGGGTGTGAACCTCGGGTTGCGCGATGCGCGAGAGCTGGTCGCGGTCCTGGCGGCGCGCGGACCGCAGAGCGACTGCGGCGATTACCGGCTCCTGCGTCGCTACGAGCGTGCACGTAAGGAAGACATCACGGCACTTGAAGTGACAACTCACCTCCTCGAGAAACTTTTCGAAAGCCGCGCGGTCTGGATGGCGGCGCTCCGCAATTTCGGACTATCGCTCGTGGACACTCAGCCGCTCATCAAGAACGCGCTGGTGCGACGCGCGATCGCGTAAATGGCTGATTCTATGAACGGACGATCATGAGCAAGAAGCTGATGTGGTGTGCGCTCGCTCTCTGTGGCGCGATATCGAGCGGTGTCTACGCGAATGAAGCCGCCGTACGTCAGGGCGTTCTCGCCAAGTTCCCGAAAATGACGGTCGACACCGTATCGAAAACGCCGTTCCAGGGCATATACGAGGTCGTGCTCGACGGACAGATCTACTACACCGACGAGAAAGTGTCGTACATGTTCAGCGGGAGCTTGATCGATATGCGCGGGCGCGAGCCTCGCAATCTCACGCAGGAGGCCAGCAACAAAATGGCGTCCTCGGCGCTCGCCAAATCGACCGATCTCGCGGTCAAGCGCGTGAAAGGCAGCGGCAAGCGCGTTATCTACACCTTCGAGGACCCGAACTGCGGCTATTGCAAGGAGCTGCAGAAAGAGCTCGTGAAGCTGAACGACGTCACGATCTACAC
>DASRIK010000100.1:0-7191 GCA_035650035.1 Burkholderiales bacterium
TCATGCCCGGCGCATCGCCGCCGCTCGTGAGTAGCGCAATACGTTCCATAACAGACATTCAAAAAATATAGCGCCGCGAGGCGCCTGGAGGGGCCTTTGCCCGACGGGCGTCGTAGGTTTTTCCGTAGCGCCGCGAGGCGCGTAGACCCTTTTTGCGGGCGGGGCTTAGCTTCTCCGCGACTCGCACGCGTCGCAGGTTTATCTCCAGCCGACCCAGTCGCACACCGCGCGCCCCATGACGAGCTCGAGATCCCTGCCCTTGAGCCACGGCAGCTCTTCCGTGAACATCGTGATGCATTGCCGCCAGGTGCACGGCATGCGCGTAATGTCGGTTCCCCAGAACATCCGGGTCGGGCCGTACGCATCGAATATCCGCTCGAGATACTTGTGGATGTTGCGATACGGATACTGCTCGCTCGAGTAGCTCGGCGCGCCTGTCGCTTTCACGGCAACGTTCGGGTACTTCGCCAGCGCGACGAGATCGTCGATGTGGGCGAACGCCGCATCGTCTTTCGTACCGCGCGGACAGCCCATGTGATCGATCAGCAGTCGCAGCCCCGGATGCTTCGCCGCGATTTCGCCAACGACGCTCACGCGGTGCGGGACAAGCAGGCCCACCGGCAATCCCGCTTTTTCCGCCTCGGGCCAGAGCCAGTCGACGGTGCCGTCGACCAGCCAGTTCTCCTCGCCCGGTCTCAGGAATGCGAAGCGCAGGCCAAGCATGCCGGGCTGCTCTTTCCAGCGCGCCACAACCGAGCGATTGTCCCGCCGGCTCACATCGAAGAAGCCGAGTATCGCGAGACGATCGGGATGCTCCCGCGCCGCTTCGATGGCGATTTCGTTCGCCCGCGGGTCCCAGCTCGGCGGATGAAGCAGCACGCGATCGACGCCAGCTTCGTCCATGTCATGCAGCAATTCGTCTTTCGTGTAATGCGAAACCTGGCGATGTACTGGCACAGGCGTTCCGCTCTGCCAGATGTGCACCTGCGAGTCGACAATCATCATGGACTTTTCTCCCCGGGGTCAGAGCGCGCACACTACACGGCACGGCGAGACTGTGCAAACGAAGGAGATCGTCGTGCCCGATCGACCGAGCAGGCGATCGCGATCGGACTTTCGAAAGCGCGTCGCGCGGGTGTGAAGCTTCCGCCACCGAAGAAAGGCACGACATCGAAAAAAACCCGCCAGCGGGCTGAGCGGGACTACGAAGCCGGGAAGAAGGCTTCCAAACCGACGTCACGAACGCGCGCCCGCAAACGGCGCTAGCCGCCGCGCTCGCGCTTCGACTCCGTCGCACTACCCTCGGCGCGATCGGAGATGCTCACTGCGGTTGTATGCCGGCCCGTTTCGCGATGTCGGCGTATTTCTGGATGTCCGCTTTGATGAACTGCGCGAACTCTTCAGGTGTCGTGCTGACAGGCTCGAGATTCAGGCTCGCATAACGCTCGAGCACGTCAGGCATCTGTACGATCTGGCGTGCGGCCGCGTTCAGCTTCTGAACGACGTCGCGCGGAAGTCCGCGCGGGCCGTGCACCCCGTACCAGCCGCTCGCCACGTAACCCTTGATGCCGAGCTCGTCTGCCGTCGGAACGTCAGGTAACTGCGCAGAGCGCTTGAGCGACGTGAATGCGAGCGGCCGCAGCCGTCCCGCCTGCACCATCGGCACGACGACCGGGCTCGGACCGAACATGAGCGGAATGTGTCCGGCGAGAAGATCGTTGACCGCGGGGCCGGCGCTTTTGTACGGCACGTGCGTCAACTTCACGCCGGCCATGACCTGGAAAAGCTCTCCGGCGAGGTGCGTGAGGTTGCCTGCGCCGGCCGAGGCGTAGTTGATTTTTCCGGGGCTCGCGCGCGCGAGGGCGATCAGGTCCTTCAGCGATTTGGCCGGGAACGATGGATGGACGACGATCACAAGGCCGGTCGAGTTCGCCACGTACGCAATGGCGGTGAAATCGCGCAGCGTGTCGTACGGCAGCTTTCGGTAAACGGACGGATTGATCGTGTGTGCGCCGGCGGTGAAAAGAAGCGTGTAACCATCGGGTGCCGAACGCGCCACGATCTCGGTGCCGATGATGTAGTTCGCGCCGGCGCGATTGTCGATCACCACGTTCTGGCCAAGGACGCTCGAGAGCTTATGGCCGATCAACCTGCCGACGACGTCAACCGCACCGCCGGGTGCAACGGGCACGACGAGACGTATCGGGCGATCCGGATACGCGGCACCGCAAAGGCCGGCCACGAGAGCGAGCGCGAGGGTAGCGAGACACCTCAGAAGCATGTTTTTCTCCTCCGTGCTGACAGGATCAGCCGCAGGTGCGGCTGTCGCGGCAGCGGGCCGCTGTATAGTAACGCTGGACGAGCCCGCCGACCGTTCGGCCGCGCGCCCTCGAGACGAACAACGACAGGAGGCAGATTGAATCCGAATTACGAAGGCAATACGCGATCAGCCGGCGCGATGCCGCCCGTGGTCTTTACGGGCTGCGAGCTCATGGCTGGCGAACACGATGAGACGCGCCTTGCTGCGGCCGCGGGCACCGGTACCGGCAGTGCAAAACCTGCCGCGCGCCGCCGCGAAGTCGTGGTGAAAGGCCGCCGCGTGAAGACCGTCGATGTGCACGCGCACTGCATCATCCCCGAGGCCATGAAAATCATGGGTCAGGATGCGTCGCAGCATCATCAGCAGGGTATCGTGCTCGTTCCCGGGGAGCGACTGCAGGCGATGGACGAACAGGGCATCGATGTCGAAGCGCTCAGCATCAACCCGTTCTGGTACACGGCCGATCGCGATCGCGCCGACAAGATCGTCAAGATCAACAACGAAGGCCTGGCCGAGCTGTGCGGCCGTCATCCCGATCGCTTCGTAGCGTTCGCCTCGGTTGCGCTGCAGTTTCCGGAGCTCGCGGTCCAGCAGCTCGAGCATGCCGTCAAGAAACTGGGTCTTCGCGGCGCGGCGGTCGGGGCGAGTGTGGCCGGCGACGAATTTGCGAATCCGAAGTTCCATCCGTTCTGGGCGAAATGCGAAGAGCTCGACGTGCTGGTCTTCCTGCATCCGCAGGGCACGCCCGATCTCGGACGGCGGCTCCAGGGCAGCGGCGGCCTCGACAACGTGATCGGCAATCCGCTCGACACGACGATCGCGCTCTCGCACCTGATTTTCGAAGGCACGCTCGACCGGTTCCCGGGACTCAAGATCTGCTCCGCGCACGGCGGTGGCTACCTTGCGTCTTATATGGACCGCTCGGATGCGGTGATGCGGACATTCCCGAAGCGCATCACGGTGAACATCAAGAAAAAACCGACCGACTATCTGAAGCAGCTCTATTACGACGCGCTCATTTTCACGCCCGAAGCGCTGCGGCACCTCGTCGCGAACGTTGGCTCGGGCCAGATCATGCTGGGCACCGATTATCCTTATCCGTGGGAGGACAAGGCGGTCGATCACATCATGAATACGCCCGGTCTTACGGACGACGAGAAAATCGCGATGCTCGGCGGCACGGCGGTGAAGCTGCTCAGGATCAGTTGAGAATGCAGTTCTTCATGAAAGCGCCCAGCCGACGTGCGCAAATCGGCGGGATGGCGCGTCGGGGAGTGCAGCCATGTTGAATCTTCGGGAGCGAATCGGCGTCGATTTGAGCCGCGATGTTCGTATCGAAGACGGCGTCGAATGGGCGGCGAAAAACGGCGTCAGGTATCTCGACATCCAGCTCGACAACGACACGAACGACATCACCACGTTCGATGACAGGCGTGCCGCCGCGGTGCGAGCCGTGCGCGAGAAGCACGGCATTCACATCGGACTGCATACGTCTTCGGCAGTCAACGTCGCCGAGATCGCGCCTCATGCCGGCGAAGGTGTCGACGAATACCTGAAGAGCTATGTCGACGTGTATTCGAGGCTCGGAGCGGAGTGGATCGTCGTGCACGCGGGCTTCCATTTCACGAAAGACAAGGAAGTCCGCATGAAAGCCGGTCTCGAGCGACTGAAGCGGATGGCGGCTTACGCCGAAAAGAAAAACGCACGCCTGCTGCTCGAAAACCTCAACAAGGAACCGGCAGACGCGGAAGTGCATTACCTCGCGCATACGCTGGAGGAATGGCGTTATTACTGGACGCTGCTTGCGTCGCCCGCCGTGAGGCTTTCGTTCACGGTTAATCACGCGCATCTCGTGCCCGAAGGCGTGGCAGGGTTTGCCGAGGCGCTCGATTTCAGTCTCGTCGGCGAAGTGCGCCTGGCGGACTGCTATCGAAACGGCCATGAAGTGCATCTCAAGCCGGGCGCAGGTGACCTCGATTTCGGCGACATGTTCAGGCGCATCGAAGGGGCCGGCTTCAAAGGGCATTACACGAACGCGTTCGGGAGCCTCGAGGACCGGGCCAACTCGCGCGATTACCTTGTCGAGCGGGCGCGCGAAGCAGGCGTGAACGTCAACTGAAGCCGCTGGGCCTGGGACATCAGAGCGAGCGCGGCGAGCCGAAGGAAGGTTCGGAGGGAAACCTCGGTTTCCTTCTGTACGTTTTCCGGGCCTGTGCCGCAGGCCCAAGGCCTACGGCCACATCGCCCAGCCCACGCGATCGGTTTTCGCCCTGAAGAAATGACCCTGCGTCGTGGTCACGAAAAGGGTCGTGAGGTCCGGTCCGCCGAAGCAGCAGTTGGTCGGCCGATTTGCCGGCACGGGGTGCGTTTCCAGCACGCGGCCGCGCGGTGAGAAGACATAGATCATCGGCCCCGGGCCGCTCACTTCCCAACCGGCCGTAGCGACGATGTTGCCTTCCGCGTCGAGGCACATGCCATCGATACCGCGATGCACGCCGCGCGCGTCTTCTCCCCATGTAAACAGCGTGTCGTATGTCCCGAGGCTGCCGTCGTCCTTGATCGGATACGCCCGAAGCTCGCGCGCGATGCCTCTCGCGTAACCGCTTTCCGCGACGTACAGGGTGCGCTGGTCCTGCGAGACGAGTATGCCGTTCGGCTGCGTCGTATCGAAGGTGACGCGGGTCGAGGTATAGCTCCCGTCTTTCTGCGGGTCGAGGCGTATCACGGAGCGGTTGTCGAGCTCCTGCTTTTCGCTTTCGTCGATGTTGCCTTCGTTCCACGGATTGGTGAACCAGATGCGTCCCTTGCGATCGATCGCGAGGTCGTTGGGTGTACTGAGCTTCTTGCCGTCCACACGATCGGCGACCGTGACATTCTTGCCGTCGGGATCGAACCGCAGAATCGCGCGTCCGCCGGAGCAGCAACCGTAGAGCCTGCCTTCAGCGTCGTACGCGAGGCCGTTCGTACGGTTCGTGCCGCCGCGCCAGTCGACGATCTCACCGCTTTTCGGATCGTGCCGCAGGATGCGGCTCGTCCGGATATGCGTGAAATAGAGGTGCTCGCCGTCCCACACCGGACCTTCGGTGATGTTCGACGGCTTCAGCAGCAGTTCGAATTTCCACGGCATGATTGTTCTCGCTTCTTGTGCGGTGGCGGGATCGTGACTTCGGCTATGCTACGGGGCTCGCACGAGGTATACAACATGGATTCCAGCAACCAGAGAACGACTACGACGACGGGTGCGCGCGCGCTGGTGGACGCGTTGCTGAGGGAAGGCATCGATCACGTCTTCGGCATCCCCGGCACGCAGAACCTGGCGATCCTCGACGTGTTGCGCGAGACGCCACAAATCCGCTTCATACTCACACGCCACGAACAGGGCGCTGCGTTCATGGCCTACGGCTATGCGCGCGCGAAGCTCGCGCCTGCCGTGGTGACCGCGACCGAAGGTCCGGGGCTCACCAATCTCGCCACCGGCATCGCCGCTGCCTATAAAGCGAACGTGCCGCTGATCAGCATCTGCGGCATCCAGGAAAGTCTCATGCAGGACCGGGATGCCACGCAGGACATCGACCAGACGACGTTCATGCGCCCGATCACCAAGTGGGCGCAGACGATACCGACTGCGGCCAAAGTCCAGGAGTTCGTGCGCAAGGCGTTCCGCGTTGCGTTGACCGAGCCTCAGGGCCCCACGCACATCGACGCGTCGAGCGAGATCCTGCTGCAGCCGGTCCACCCTGAGCCGATCGAGCCCGGGCGCTATCGCAACGTTCGGCTGCCCGCGTGCGAGCCGGCGCAGCTCGACGAGGTGGCTGAGCTCATCGCGCGCGCGCAGCGTCCGGTGTTCGTGGTCGGCCGCGGCGTGATCAGCGAAGGGGCGACCGCGGCGCTCGCCGAGCTCGCCGATCGCACGGGCATTCCGGTGACCGCGCTGCAGTACTCGCCCGACGCGTTCCCGACCACCCATCCGCTGGCGCTGGGGCCGCTCGGCCGCAACGCTTTCGGCAGCGCGAACCGGGTGGTGCCGCAGGCCGATCTCATCGTCGCGATCGGCGCGCACATCGACGTATTCTCGACGACGTTCAAGTACGGCATTTTCAGCGAGCAGGCGAAGCTCGTGCATCACAGCGCAGCGCCGGGGCAGATCGGCATTGTGTTTCCGGTCACGCTGGGCGTGACCGGCTCGACCATGAGCTTCATCACCGGTCTTCGCGATCGGCTCGAGAAGAGCGGAGTGAAAAAAGGGTGGGTCGACGTTCCGAAAGCGCGCGCCGACTGGGAGGCGGAGCTGCAGGGTGAAGTGCGCCACGAAGCCGAGCCCATTCAGTCGCAGCTCGTGGCGCACACCATCCGCAAGGTCCTGCCGAAGAACGGCATGTGCGTAGTGGACGCGGGCAATGGGGGAAAGCATGTGCGCAGCTACTTCAAGAGCTACGAGCCGGGCACCTTCATGTGCATGGACGACTGGGCGGCGGTGGGCGGCTCGTTCCCGATCGCGCTGGGCGCCAAGCTCGCACGGCCCGACCGACCCGTTCTCTGCGCGTCCGGCGACATGGGCGCGATGATGAACATCGGCGAGCTCGAGACCGCAATGCGCGAGAACATCCCCGTGGTCTACGTCGTGTTCAACGACCAGGGTCTTGGCAACGAGCGCGCATTCCAGAACGAGCACTACGGCGGCCGCTTCTTCGCGGTCGATTACAACAACCCGGATTTCGCCGCGCTGGCGAGAGCGTTCGGGGCGCACGGCGAGCACGTCACCCGGCCCGGCGAGCTCGAGGGCGCGATCCGGCGCGCGTTCGCGAGCGGCAAGCCCGCGATCGTCGACGTGATGATCGACCAGAGCACGCTCGCGCCGGTGGTGTTCAAGC
>DASRIK010000101.1:0-3668 GCA_035650035.1 Burkholderiales bacterium
TGAGCGCCATCAACTTACACCAGCCCTGATCCACGACGCCGTGCGCGCGCAGGTGAGGCCGCAAGCCTCGGCAGGCGGCGGCTTTGGCGGACTTCGACCGAGTTGCGCCTAGATGAATCCACATACCTCCAGAATAGCCACGGCCCCGCTCGCTCGAGCTGACTTGCATCAGGTCTGCATCCGCATTGAGTTAGTACATTCCAGGCAGGGACAACATTTCGATGATCCCCCCACGCGGAGATAACCATGAATGTTTCGAAAGATCATCGAATACTCGTTGCAACCGACGGCTCGCCCTCGGCGCAGGCAGCGTTGGGAACAGCCGGCATGATCCCGTGGACAGCTACTGCGCGCGTGCGGGCGGTCATCGCCCGAACCGAGTGGATACGTCCTGAATCGGAAGCTGCGGTCGCAGCACTGAACGAACACTACGGTGCCGTCGCACAAAGCGCTCGGCAGGCGCTCTCGTCGCGGTGGCCAAATCCCGACGTGGTAGTCGTGGATCGGCAGCCTGTGGATGGCATTCTCTGCGAAGCGGAGGCATTCGACGCCACGCTGATTGCACTGGGCTGGCGCGGCCACGGCACGTTCCATCGGGTGCTCGCAGGCAGTGTTTCACGCGCCGTTGCAGCCCATGCAGCATGCCCGGTGCTTGTCGTGCGGGAAGCACAACCCGCGATTTGCCGTTTTGTGGTCGGCTTCGACGCCTCACCCAACGCCGACCGCGCCATCGACTTCATGTGCTCGCTCGAAGCAGGGCGCGAGCACGAAATCGTCTTAGTCGACGTCGTAGAGCCAGTCCCCCTCCCCGCATCCACTTCCCTTCTGCCGGCGCATGCGCGCGCACACCTCAGACACGAAGTGGAAGTGTTCAATGCGGAACGACGGCGCGAAGCCGAAAAATTACTCGCCGCGGCGACCGACCGCGTGGCCCGGTGTGGCTGGTCTGCGAAAGGCGAAGTGCGCGTGGGTGCTCCGCTCGAGAGGCTTTTGAGCGCAGTCGATGATCACCGCGCCGACCTGCTGGTCATGGGGGCGCGCGCTGTAACGGGTCTGGAGCGCGCGCTGCTCGGAAGCGTCGCGAACGGCGCGCTCAACCACTCGCGTGTGCCGGTGCTGCTCGTGCGATAACCACTGCACCATCGCCATCACGGTACCTCTCACGGCTCCGGTGTCACGACCCCTGGTCTGCGCGTCGCGAGTGCGACCCCCGTGATGCCGGCGAGCATTCCGATGAGCGCGAGCGTTCCGAGCTTCTCGCCGAACAACAGGAACGCCATCAGGGCGGTCGTGAGGGGGGTGAGATAAAAGAGGGTCGCCACGCGCGTCGCTTCACCGTGCTCGATGAGATAGAAGAGAAGCGAGATTGCGCCCACCGAGACCACAATGACGAGCCACGCCAGCGTGAATATGAATTCACCGGACCAGCGCACCTCGTGCGTTTCAACGAAAAGCGAAAGCGGCATGAGAAGCAGCAGCGCCGTCCCGAACTGGATGAGCGAGCCCGCGCGAAGGTCGAAGCTCGGGCAGTAGCGCTTCTGATACACCGTGCCGGCGGTGATGCCCACCAGCGCGAGCACCGCCCATGCGATGCTCGTACCGGTCAGGAGATCGACCGCGAGCTTCTCCCACACGACCAGCAGAACGCCGCCAAATCCCAGCGTGAGGCCAAGCCATTGCATCCGTCCGACGCGCTCGCCCAGCAGCGGTGCCGCCGCAAAGGCGGTGACGATCGGCTGAAGACCGACGATCAGCGCGACCATGCCGGCCGGCATTCCGTGATAGATCGCCGCATAACACCCGCCGAGATAACCTCCCTGCAGGAGCGCGCCGGAAACCGCTATGTGCCCCGTTTCCTGCGGGCTCGACGGCCAGCGAACGTGCAGAAAAAACGCGAGCGGCAGCATGAGCAGAATGACGAACACGAAGCGCAGGCACAGGAACGTGAAAGGCTCGGCATAAGGCACGCCAAGCTTCGCGCCAATGAAGCCGGTGCTCCACAGGAGGACGAAAAGCCCCGGAGCGAAGCGGGACCAGTCGATTGCGGAAGCGGCGTGGGAGTTCGCTATGTGCTGTTCCCCCCGGCCTTACTCGGCCGGTTTCACGTTGTAATCCTTGACCGCTTTCGACCAGCGCACGACTTCGCCCAGCAGGAACTTACGGAATTCGTCCGGCGAAACGGGGGCGGGATCGAGGCCGCGTTGCCGCAGTGCCTGCGACGCCGGTCCGCTCGAGAGCACCTTGTTCAACTCGCTGTTGAGACGCGTCACGATAGGGCGCGGCGTGCCGGCGGGCGCAAGCAGCCCGTACCAGCCGCGAATCTCGAAGCCCTTGTAGCCGAGCTCGTCCAGAGTCGGCACGTCCGGGAGCTCGCGCGAGCGTTTCAGGGTCGTCACGGCAAGCGGCCGCAGACGCCCCGATTTCACCATCGGCAAAGCCGAACCCGGCCCTGAAAACGTCGCCTGCACTTCATTGCCCACGATCGCCGTCATCAAGGGCCCGGTGCCGCGATACGGCACGTGCGTCATCTTGAGCTTCGCGAGCGAATAGAAGACTTCCTGGGAAACGTGCGCAATTGCAGCGCCGGAGCCGAAGTTGTACTTGCCCGGATTCGCCTGCACGAGCTTCACGAACTCGCCGAGGTTTTTCGCCGGCACGGAAGGGTGCACCGTGATCAGGTACGGCTGCTCGACCAGCATACCGATCGGCGCGAAGTCTTTCGCCACGTCGAAGGGCGCTTTGTCCATCATCGCCGGCGCGATCACGGTCGCAGCATCGACGATCACGATCGTGTAGCCGTCGTTCGCCGCCTGCGCTGCGATTTGCGTGCCGACGACACCCTGCGCGCCGGTGCGGTTGTCGATAAGCACGTTCTGCCCGAGCGCCTCGGTCAACGACGGCGAGATCACGCGCGCGACGAAATCAGTCCCGCCGCCCGGCGGAAACGGCACGATCATCCGGATCGGCTTGTTCGGATAAGCGGTGTTTTCCGCGGCGGTTGCCGCGCAGAATACGGCCGCGAGCGCCGCGCCCGCTGCGATGCGCGCGTATGCGCGCGTGAGATCAACCATTCTCCCGCTCCTAAATCTTGGTGAGATCGACAGTCGATCTCCTAAATTTTTGTGAGATCAAGTGTCGAGCGCGCGAAGAGCTCCTCTGACCCGACCTTGCGCGCGGAGAGACCCTGTTCGTGGTGGTACCGCGTGAAGGTCTCGAGCGCATGACGGTTCGCTTCGAACCCGTAGCTCCAGTAGTCGTTACCCATCAGACGGCGCGCAGCCTCGAACTCGGACACGCCCCACGGCAGGCTCACGAACAGGTGCCCGATCTGCCCGAGCTCGTACATCGTGAGCTCTTTCGCGCGGATGAACGCTTTGAAAACGCTCACCGGAAGCCAGGGATGCCGGTCCACGAGCGTCTTTCGAATGCCGATGATGTGCATCGTCGGGAAGATCTTCGTACGCCTGTAGTAATCCTCTTCCGCGCGCCGGTAATCCGGGAAAAGGCGCGTTACATTCGGCGCACCGCGCTCGAAACACGACGGCGCGCGGGCGCTGATCACGCCATCGAGCTCGCCCGCTTCGAGCATGCCCGACAGGGTCTTGCCGTCCGCAACCTGCTTCAGGTCGACGTTCGATGGGAGCTTCAGCGGCGCGCGTTCTCCGCGT
>DASRIK010000102.1:0-5172 GCA_035650035.1 Burkholderiales bacterium
GATCGTGGCCGTAGAGAAGATTGCGTCGCACGCTGTAGTGCGGAAGAGGCGGGCCTCCTGAAAAACGTACCCGATGCGTCGCGCGTGGACGGGCACGTCGATCCCCGCCGCGCTGTCGAAGAGCACCTGTCCATCGATCTCGATGCGCCCCCGATCCGGCCTGACGAGACCTGCCATCATGTTGACGAGCGAAGTCTTGCCGGCGCCGGAGCGTCCGAAGAGCGCCGTCACGCGCGCGTCCGTGCGGAACTGAACGCGCGTCTCGAATGCGCCGGTGCGGCGCTCGACGTCAACCGAGAGCATCCCGGCCCCTGATCGCGGCAGTCGCACGCCTGGCGAGGATCTCCGATACGAGCAGCGCGCCCAGCGACACGACGATGGCGATCACGCTCAGCCGCATCGCGTACGCATCGCCATTCGGAACCTGCGTATACGTATAGATCGCGAGCGGCAGCGTGCGCGTTTCTCCGGGAATGTTCGAAACGAACGTGATCGTGGCGCCGAACTCGCCGAGGCTTCGTGCGAACGACAGCAGCGTGCCCGTGATGATCCCCGGCAACGCGAGCGGCAACGTGATGGTCGCGAGTACGCGCAGCCGGCCCGCACCCAGCGTACGCGCGGCGGCTTCGAGCCGCTCGTCCACGGCTTCAAGTGACAGGCGGATCGCGCGCACCATCAGCGGAAATCCCATTACCGCGCAGGCGACGGCCGCCCCCGTCCAGCGAAACGAAAAGACGATTCCGAAATGCTCGTCGAGAAAAGCACCGATGGGACCGCGGCGTCCGAGGACGAGGAGCAGGAAGTAGCCGACCACGACAGGCGGCAGCACGAGTGGCAGGTGGACCGCTGCATCGAACAGCGTCTTGCCGGGCAAGCGCGATCGCGCGAGAACGTACGCCGCCGCAACGGCAAAAGGCAGGCTGCCCACGACGCTCCAGATCGCCACTTTGAGGCTGAGCCGGAGAACCTCCAATTCCTCGGCAGTGAGCTCGGGCATCGCGGATCAATACGGAGCGAAGCCGTGCTTGCGGAACACCGCCAGCGCTTCCGCGGATTTCAGCATCGACAGGTACTGTTCCGCAGAGCGGCCATTGCGGCTCGCGGTCGGCACGGCGGCAGAATAGACGATAGGGGGATGGCTGCTCGGGGGAAACGCGCTTACGACGCGCACCTTCTTATCCGCCGCGGCATCCGTGCGATAGACGATACCCAACGGCGCTTCACCGCGAGATACGAAAACGAGCGCGGCGCGTACGTTCTCGGCACGCGCGATCCTGTCGGCCACCGATGGCCATACGCCGAGCGCCTCCAGGGCAGCTTTGGCGTATTTTCCTGCCGGCACGTGGTCGGGGTCGCCCATCGCCAGTCGCCCGCTCCCCAGGTGTTGGGCGAGTGGAAACTTCGTTCCGACCGTGAGCGATACGGTGCTTTGCACCGGCGCGACCAGCACGAGCTCGTTGCGCAGCAGGTTCGTTCTCGAGCCGGGCCTGATGAGCTTGCGCTGTTCGAGGTAATCCATCCAGGCGAGATCGGCGGAAATAAAAATATCCGCCGGCGCCCCGCTTTCCACCTGCGTCGCGAGCGCCGAGGTCGCGGCATAGGATACAAGGACTTTGGGCCCGCCGCGCTGTTGTGTCGCGCGGTCGGTCTCATCCAGCGCGTCCTTCAGGCTTGCCGCTGCAAACACGGTCAGCGTCTGTGCAGAGACGAAAGCCGGCGAGAGGAAAACGCAAATCGCCGCGGCAAGCAAAGTGCCGCCGTACAACATCCGCCTCGCGACCGCTTTCATGTGGCCCTCGTTATGTCGATAAAAACATAGCGAGGTATTGTGCCCGCCAGTGACGCTCATGAGGCTGCCCGGCCCGCAGAGTTTCTCTTGCGCAGGTGTTCCGTAAACCGTTTCAGATCCGTAGCGATCGCCGACGACGCCTTTTCTTCCATATCGTGAAACTGCGCGACGATCTCGCGGCCGAACGCGGTGACCGCCGCGCCGCCGCCCCGCTTTCCCCCGACGGCCGTGATCACGACCGGGCGATTGAAGCTCGCGTTGATCGCCTCCACGAGCTGCCACGCCCGCCGATACGACATACCCATCTCGCGTGCGGCGGCGGAAATCGAGCCCGTCGAATCGATCAGCGAAATAAGGTGCGCCTTGCCCGGTCCTATTGCAGGGACGTCTTTTGCAAGCACCCGCAGCGTGAGTCCTGGATATCGCGGCATGCGCGCATTGTAGCGTTATATCAGCTAAAATATAACGACGTTCCGACTCGAGGCCCTCGCATGAAAGAGCTGCAGAAGATCGTTGGTGAAGGCCTGCGGGCCCGCGCTTCGGGACAACGCGCAGCGCTCGCGACCGTCGTGGGCATCGAAGGTTCGGGCTATCGCCTGCCCGGTGCGCGCATGTTGATCGTGGATGGCAGATGGGTCGCAGGTTCGATCAGCGGCGGCTGTCTCGAGGACGACGTCGTACTGCGCGCTCGGGAAGCGCTGGCCAGGAACGAAGCCAGCGTCGCGGTATACGACACCACGCGGGACGACGACATCGTTTTCGGCGTGGGCCTCGGATGTAAAGGTGTCGTCACCCTGTTGATCGAGCCCTTGCGCACGGCCGAGGAAGGCGTCGATTTCCTCGCCTTCGCGAAACGATGTCTCGAGCAGCGCGTAAGCGGCTTGGCCGCGACAGTCGTTCGAGCTGATGGCTCGACGAGCACGAAAGCGGCAATGAGGCTCGTCCTGAGCGATGGAGCGGTCGATACGGATATCGTCGACTCGGGTCTACAGGCGCTGATCCACGCAGAGCTCCGCAGCCTGACCGAGGACACGGCGCTCAAGAATCTGCCTTCGCAAAGCGGCACCGCGCTCGTTTTTCTGGAACGCATCGATCCACCGACACCGCTCGTGATTTTCGGTGCGGGTCACGACGCGATGCCGGTGGCGCGACTTGCAAAGGAGCTCGGCTGGCACGTCACGCTCGTCGACCATCGGCCGGCGTACGCGACGCGCGAGCGGTTTCCGCACGCCGACACGATCGTTCTCGGCTCTCCGAAAGAAGCGGCATCGAAGGTCGCTCTTGACGCAGACACGCTCGCGCTCGTGATGACCCACAACTACCTCCGCGACATGGACTGGACGCAGATCCTGCTGCCCTCGCCGGTGCGCTATCTCGGGCTTCTGGGGCCGCGTAAACGCACGGACAGCCTGCTCGCGGATCTTAAGGAGAAAGGCTTCCAGCCCAGCCCGGAACAGCTCGCGCGCCTCTACGCGCCCGTCGGGCTCGACATCGGCTCCGAGGGCCCTGCGGAAGTCGCCATGTCGATCCTCGCGGAAATGCAGGCGGTTCTGACCGAGCACGACGGCGGCCACTTACGCGCGCGCAAGCAGCCTATCCATCAGCGGCGCGACGGCACATCGCAACCTTCGATGCATGACCGTCGTGCCGAGCGCGTCTAGCGCAGAAGAGAAGCTCACTGAAGGACGCGTAACCCGCGCAACGCTGTGGGTGGGATTCTTCACCAACGGCGTGTGGGACATGCTTTCCGTAGTGGTGCCGCTGTACGCGGCCGCAGTCGGGTTGTCCGCTGCCGACATCGGATTCATCGTCGCAGCGCGCTCCGTGCTGCCGACAGCGCTGTCCATACACGGCGGAATCCTCATGGATTACTGGGGCACGCGCCGTGTCCTGCTGTGGCTGGCGGTCGTGTGCGTGCTGCTTCCTTTGCTGTATCCGCTTGCAGGATGGTTCGCCCCGCTCGTGGTGCTGCAGCTCGCTCTCGGGCTCGCATCGAGCCTCGGCATGGCGGCGGCTCAGACGTGGAGCTTGCAAACGAGCCACGACACGGCGACGCTTGCGCGCTTCAGTCTGTTCTCCCGCATCGGGACCTTTCTCGGTCCGCTGATGATCGGGGCAATCTGGGATTTGCTGGGCGCGTGGGCGGCATTCGCAAGCATATCGCTCTGGGCCGCGGGCACCGTGGCCGCGGCGGCGCCGACGCCTGACACTGCCAGGCGGAAGGCGGCTGCGGCAGTTTCCGCGCATCGCGCACGAACACTTGCCGCCCTGATCCCGCAATGGAGTGCCCACAAAAAGGCACTCGCCCTCTCAGCAATTCCCGCGGTCACCTTCGTGCTCGCCGTCAGCTTTTTCCGGAATGCGCCCGGTGCAGTGCAGTCGTCTCTCTATATTGTTTACCTCGGACAGATCGGTTTTTCCGGAACGCTGATCGGCGCGCTAGTCAGCCTGAGCGAGCTCTCGGGCGTCGCAGGTTCGCTGGTCGCGGCGCGTATGGAGCGACACGTGCGCCCGGCATCCCTTGTCGTGGTTTGCATCGCGATCTCGATTCTGGCGATCACGTTGACGCCGCTCATTGCGGTCTCGTTCACATTGCTCGCGGTCGCAGCCGCCGCGCGCGGAACCGCACAGGGTCTGAGCCAGCCCGTGATGTATTCGATTCTCGGGCGCGCGGTCCCGCCTGAAGCGCACGGCGCCTCGGTCGGCGTGCGCAACGCCGTAACCCGGCTCGCCTCGATCATCACGCCGGCTGTCATGGGTGTCGCGGCGGAGGTCTATGGCATCGCGGCAAGCTTTTACATCGTAGGTGTCGTGATGCTCATCGGCGTGGCGTGCCTCGCGTTCGCGGCGCGATCTCTTCAGGCGCCCGGCTGATCGGCGTTCGCATGGAAAAGCTGCTCGCCGCCGATCCTGTAGGCCGCGATGGCCCTCTGCCCTTCGGCGGAGACGAGCCAATCTACGAATGCCTGGCCTTCGGCGCGTTTGACGTTCGGATGCTTCCGGGGATTCACGAGAATCACGCCATACTGGTTGAAGAGCCGCTTGTCGCCTTCAACGAGAATCGCAAGCTCGCCGCGGTTCCTGAACGAGAGCCATGTTCCGCGATCGGCGAGGATGTAAGCGCCCATCGAAGACGCGGTGTTGAGCGCGGGTCCCATGCCCTGCCCGATATCCTTGTACCACTCGCCCTTGATCGCCTGGATGTCGATGCCCGCGTCTCGCCAATAGCGCAGTTCGGCAGCATGCGTCCCGGAGCGGTCGCCACGCGAGATGAAGGGCGCCTTCGCGGCCGCGATCTTCCGGAACGCCTCCAACACGTCTCGCCCGCCTGCGGCGTGGGCCGGATCGGCCTTGGGGCCAACCACGACGAAGTCGTTGTACAT
>DASRIK010000103.1:0-14946 GCA_035650035.1 Burkholderiales bacterium
CGGCTATTGCAGCACGGATGTCGCGCGGGCGGCAAGGGAGCCGGCGAATGCCGGGACCGTATCGAACGGCTACAATTCGCGTTCCAACGGAGCTTTCATGACGTTTCGCATCGCACCGAGCATCCTCTCCGCGGATTTTGCGCGCCTTGGCGAAGAAGTGCAGGCGGTCATAAACGCGGGCGCTGACCTGGTGCACTTCGATGTCATGGACAATCACTACGTTCCGAATCTCACCGTCGGACCGCTCGTGTGCGAGGCCATACGGCCGCTCTGCAGCGTGCCGATCGACGTGCATCTCATGGTGAAACCCGTCGACCGGATCGTGCCGGATTTCGCCCGGGCAGGCGCCAACTTCATTTCCTTTCACCCCGAAGCGAGCGAGCACGTCGACCGCACGATCGGGCTCATCAAAGATTCCGGCTGCAAGGCCGGGCTCGTGCTGAATCCCGCGACGCCACTTGTCTGGCTCGATCATGTGCTCGATAAGCTCGATCTGGTGCTCATCATGTCGGTGAATCCCGGCTTCGGCGGCCAGAGTTTCATTCCCGAAGCGCTGGGGAAGCTCCGTGCGGTGAAGGAGCGCATTGCCGGCCGCGACATCTGGCTCGAAGTCGACGGCGGGGTCAAAGTGGAAAACATCCGCGCCATTGCCCAGGCGGGCGCGGACACATTCGTGGCGGGCTCCGCCATATTCGGCACATCCGACTACCGGGCGACCATTGCCGCAATGCGCGCGCAGCTGGCGAGCGGCGCCTGACGCATGGGACTCGCGTTTCCTCTACCCGTGAAAGCCGTGATGATCGATCTGGATGGCACGTTAGTCGACAGCATCCCGGACCTCGCGGCTGCCGCGAACATGATGCTGGCCGAGCTCGGGCGTCCCGCGCTCGACGCGGAGCTCATCCGCACGTTCGTGGGTAAAGGCATTACGAACCTCGTCGAGCGGACGCTCTGCGGCAATATGGACGGTGTGGCTGATCCCGGGCTGATGGCCCGCGCGCTGCCCATTTACGAGCGCTGCTATACGCAGATGAACGGGCGGTATACGACGATTTATCCCGGCGTCAAAGCCGGTCTTGCGGCGCTGGAGGAGCAGGCTTTTCCGCTCGCGTGCGTGACGAACAAGTCTATGCGCTTCACGCAGCCGCTCCTGGAGATGGTGGGCCTCGCCGGGTATTTCAGGAAGGTCGTCGCGGGCGACACGCTCGCGCGAAAGAAGCCCGATCCGGCGCCCCTGCTGCACGCGTGCGAAGCGTTCCGCATCGCACCGCGCGATATGCTGATGATCGGCGATTCGCTGAATGATACCGAGGCGGCTCGCGCCGCCGGCTGTCCCGTGTTCTGTGTGACATACGGCTACAACGAAGGCCGTGACGTGCACACGCTCGACAGCGACGCCGTGATCAGCACGCTGCAGGAAGCCGCCGACCTGATTTGCAAACCATGACCGAAGCCGAGTTCAATCGACGCGGAGAAGCCGGGTATAACCGCGTGCCGGTCGTGCTCGAAACGTTCGCGGACCTCGACACGCCGTTGTCGGTGTATCTCAAGCTCGCGAATCAGCCCTATTCGTACCTGCTCGAGTCCGTCGTCGGAGGCGAGCGTTTCGGACGCTATTCGTTCATCGGCCTTTCCGCTGCGCGGCGCCTCGAAGTGCGCGGGCGCGAGTGCATCGACATCGACGGCGGTCGCACGAAGGCACGCACGACCGCGGACGATCCGCTCGCGTTCGTGAACGATTACCTCGGGCGGTTCCGGACAGCGCGCGACTCGAGACTGCCGCGGTTTTGCGGCGGGCTCGTCGGCTATTTCGGCTACGAGACGGTGCGGTACATCGAAAAGCGTCTCGCCGGCACGCAGAAACCGGATCCTCTCGGCGTACCCGACATCCTGCTGCTCGTGTCCGAAGAAATTGCGATCGTCGATAATCTCTCCGGCAAGCTCTCGCTCGTCGTATACGCGGAGCCGGGTGAGCCGCAGGCCTACGCGCGCGCAAAAGACAGATTGCGGGAGTTACTGCAGAAATTACGGCAGCCGGTCGCGATTCCTCCGGATACGCGGACGGTGTCCGAGCCCGCCATTTCGGGTTTCGGGGAAGCCGCATACCACCGTGCGGTGGAGAAAGCGAAGCGCTACATCTACGAAGGCGACGTCATGCAGGTCGTGCCTTCGCAGCGCATGTCGAAGCCGTTCCGCGCGACGCCCCTGGCGCTCTATCGCGCGCTGCGTACGCTCAATCCGTCGCCGTATATGTTTTATTTCGATCTCGGCGATTTCCACGTCGTCGGCGCATCGCCCGAGATTCTGGTGCGGCTCGAAGGCGACACCGTGACGGTTCGCCCGATCGCGGGCACGCGTCGGCGCGGAGCGACACCTGAAGAGGATGCGGCGCTCGCAGACGAGCTGCTCGGCGATCCCAAGGAGCGCGCAGAGCACATCATGCTGGTCGATCTCGGCCGCAACGACGTGGGACGCGTCGCCCAGACGGGCACGGTCCGTGTGACGGAACAGATGGTGATCGAACGCTATTCGCACGTGATGCACATCGTGTCCAACGTCGAGGCGCTGCTCCGGCCCGGGCTCAACGCGATCGATGTTTTGCGCGCGACGTTCCCGGCCGGGACCGTGTCCGGCGCGCCCAAGGTGCGCGCGATGGAAATCATCGACGAGCTCGAGCCGGTGAAGCGCGGCGTGTACTCGGGCGCGGTCGGCTACCTCGGCTTCCACGGCAACATGGACGTCGCGATCGCATTACGCACCGCGGTCGTCAAAGACGGCATGTTGCACGTGCAGGCGGGCGGGGGCATCGTCGCCGATTCCGAGCCCGCGGCTGAATGGCAGGAAACCCAGAGCAAGGCGAAGGCGCTCCTGCGTGCCGCCGAAATTGCGGAGTCGGGACTCGACACGCAGATCGATTGAGCGATAGTCGACAACTGCGGCCAGGGAAGCCGCGTTCGGCGGGACCGAAAATTGCACCACTGTCGGGATGCGACAGCAATTTACGGAATACGATGTGTGGTCATTTCACAAATCGGCGCCGGATTGCTGGGCTTGGCGCAGAACGTCTCCCGACGGAGAAGTGCTGTTGGAGGGTCGCGCGTCGTTCTCTACGTTCGACGACTGCATGGCGGATGCACGCCGTCACGGCTATAGCGGATCCTTTTCGGTCCTGTCGTAACTGAAACATCGGAGTGGACGCGAACCCATGGGGTGGGAATTCGCTGCTTTATGGGTCGACGAAGCCGAGGCGCCATGGCAGTGGGTGTGGCGCCGCATCGCCGACGACAGCGGCGCCGTGATGAGCGAATCCGCGCCGTTTCCGCATCTCGATCTCTGCATCGCCGACGCGAAGGCGAACGGCTTCGACGAAGAGGGCTGCGGACCGCTCGAATAGTCGCAAGCGAGCGCATCTCACAAATCGCGCCGGTCGTCGATCTGTCATCGCTTCGCTGCTGATTGAATATCTGTGCCGCTCAACAGGCGACTCATCGCGACGCGTTCGCAGAGCTGGTCATATGGGCGGCACCCGCGTTTGACGGCATCTGCTTCGCATTCGGCACGTGAAAGAAAGCCCAGGCGACTTTCCAGAGTTCCGTGCGGAAGCTGCGCGCACCAGAACCACCGAACCGATACGCCTGTCCTCTCCAACAGCCGCTTCGTGTAGACACGCCAGCGCATGCACAGGACCGCTGCATTTCCCGTTCCGGCACGTCAAGGTCTGAGAGCAGAGTGGTGCTGGCCGCTGGATCGGCCGTTATACTATTGGGCGACTGCCTTGGATATCACGGACTTAGCAGCCAGCCATGCTCCTCATGATCGACAACTACGACTCCTTTACCTACAACCTCGTCCAGTATCTGGGCGAGCTGGGCGAAGAAGTGGTCGTGCGCCGCAACGACGAGATCGGGTTGGACGAGATCGCCTCGATGAAACCGGACCATATCGTCGTCTCCCCGGGACCGTGCACGCCGAACGAGGCAGGTATCTCCGTGCCGCTCATCGAGCGCTTTGCAGGCAAGATCCCCATGCTGGGCGTGTGTCTCGGCCACCAGAGCATCGGGCAGGCTTTCGGCGGACACATCGTGCACGCGAAAGAGCTGATGCATGGCAAGACCTCCGCCATCAAGCACAGGGGTGATGGCGTATTTCGCTCGCTGCCGAGTCCTTTGCAGGCCACCCGCTACCATTCGCTCGTGATCGAACGCGCCACGCTGCCCGACTGCCTCGAGGTAACGGCGTGGAGCGACGATGGCGAAATCATGGGCGTTCGGCACAAGAACCTGCCCGTCGAAGGCGTGCAGTTCCACCCCGAATCGATCCTGACTGAACACGGCCACGAGCTTCTGCGCAATTTTCTCGAGACCGCGCGCCGCCCATGACTCCGCAGGAGGCGCTGAACCGTCTGATCGAGCATCGCGAGATCTTCCGCGAGGAAATGCTCTCGCTCATGCGCTCGATCATGAGCGGCGAGGTCTCCGCGACGCTGATCGCCGCGATTCTTGCGGGGCTGCGCGTAAAGAAGGAAACGATCGGCGAAATTGCCGCGGCTGCCGAAGTGATGCGCGAGTTCGCGACGCGCGTGCCGGTGGCGGATACCCCGGATCTCATCGACACGTGCGGCACGGGCGGCGACGCGGCGCATACGTTCAATATCTCGACCGCCGCCATGTTCGTTGCCGCGGCGGCGGGCGCGAAAATCGCGAAGCACGGCGGACGCTCGGTCTCGAGCAAATCCGGCAGTGCCGACGTGCTCGAGGCACTCGGCGTGAACGTCAACCTCACGCCCGACCAGGTGGCGCTCACGATCGCGCGTAGCGGCATCGGCTTCATGTTCGCGCCGAACCACCATAGCGCGATGAAACATGCGGCACCGGTACGGCGCGAGCTCGGCGTGAAAACGATCTTCAACATTCTGGGACCGTTGACGAACCCGGCCGGCGCGAAGCAGCAGGTCATGGGGGTCTTTCACCCCGATCTCGTCGGGATCCAGGCGCGTGTGCTGGAGCGCCTGGGAAGCCGCCGCGTCATGATCGTGCACGGGCTCGAAGGTCTGGACGAGATCTCGATCAGCGGTCCGACGATGATCGGAGAGCTCCGGGACGGCCATATCCGGGAATATACGATCTCGCCCGAGGACTTCGGGTTCGAGCGCACCGAAGCTGCGGCCATTCGCGTCGGCAGCGTCGACGAATCGAAGGCGACGATGCTGGCCGCGCTCGAGAACCGGAACGGCGCCGCGCGCGATATCGTCGCGCTCAACGCGGGTGCGAGTATTTACGTGGCAGGTCTCGCCGCCACGCTGGCCGAAGGGGTGGACAAAGCACGCGGCGTACTCGCGAGCGGCGCAGCCCGCCGCAAGCTCGACGAGTTCGTCGCCTGCACGCGCGATGTCTGACACGCGCGCAGCAGGCGGGATCCTGGAACGCATACTCGCCGTCAAGGCGGAAGAAGTCGCGGCGGCCCAGCGCGCAAGACCGTTGGCGCAAGTTGCAGCTGAAGCCCGCGACGTCCGGGCGCCGCGCGATTTTGTCGGCGCAATCCGCGCGAAGCTTTCGGCCGGAGCGCCCGCCGTCATCGCCGAAATCAAGAAGGCGAGCCCCAGCAAAGGCGTGCTGCGGCCGCAGTTCGATCCCGCTGCGATCGCGCGGAGCTACGAGAAGCATGGCGCGGCGTGCCTTTCGGTCTTGACCGACGCGCAGTTCTTTCAGGGTCGGCTCGACGACCTGCGGAGCGCGCGCGGGGCGTGCGGTCTGCCAGTGCTGCGCAAGGATTTCGTCGTCGATCGCTATCAGGTCTATGAAGCCCGTGCGGCGGGCGCTGATTGCATACTGCTCATAGCGGCAGCGCTCGAGCCCGGGACGATGCAGTCGCTCGAACGCGCCGCCGAAGAGCTTGAACTCGCCGTGTTGGTGGAGGTACACGACGCTGCCGAGCTCGAGTGCGCACTTCGTTTGCGTACGCCGCTCATCGGCATCAACAATCGCGATCTGCGCACGTTCGAAACGCACCTGGAGACCACGCTCGCATTGCTGAAATCCATCCCTGGCGATCGTCTGGTCGTAACCGAAAGCGGGATCCTGGCTCCGAGCGACGTCGCGCGCATGCGCGACGCGAACGTCGGCTGCTTTCTCGTCGGCGAGGCTTTCATGCGTGCCGCGGATCCGGGCGCCGAGCTCGAGCGCCTGTTTGGAGGATTACGTGATCAATCTTGACCGGCTCATCGTGAGCTTCGATCGTGGACTGCGCACGCTTTTAGCATCGCCCGTGAGCGCGCGGCCTACCCCGGGCGAAGAACTGCCGGATGCCGACATGGCGCCTGCAGCCCGCGAGCACGCGGCGGCTCTCATGCGTGTCAACCACGTCGGTGAAGTTTGCGCCCAGGCGCTTTACCAGGGCCAGGCGCTGACGGCGCGCAGCTCGCTCGCCCAGGTGGCGCTCGAGCGAGCTGCGGAGGAGGAGACCGAGCATCTCGCGTGGACCGAAAAGCGCATGGACGAGCTCGGCGGACGCAAAAGCCTGCTCAACCCGCTGTGGTATGCGGGTTCATTTGCACTCGGCGCCGCGGCGGGCGTCCTGGGCGACCGGTGGAGTCTGGGATTTCTCGCCGAGACCGAGCGGCAGGTGGTCGAGCATTTGCAGGGGCACCTGCGCAATCTCCCGCCCGACGATCGGAAAAGCCGCGCGATCGTGAGCGAAATGTGCCTGGACGAGTCGCGGCACGCCACAGTCGCACTCGAGCATGGCGCCGCCGAGCTGCCGCCGCCGGTCCGTGGGCTGATGCGCATCGCATCAACGCTGATGACGCGAACGGCTTACTGGATCTAGCGGCCAGAGCCGTCGGCCGGCAGCCGTGGGCCGCGACACTCAATGTTTGCTCGGCCTGCCGCTTGCGGCTCAAGCTTCGCGGATCTCGAAATCGTGCGTAATGGCCGCCGTCTTGCCCAGCATGATCGAGGCTGAACAGTATTTTTCCGCCGAAAGGTGTACTGCGCGCTCGACCTGTGCCGCTTTCAGCGCCCTGCCGGTCACGATGAAATGAAAATGGATCTTCGTGAAAACCTTCGGATCCTCGGCCGCCCGCTCGGCGGCGATCTCCACCACGCAATCGGTGACTGGCGCGCGTGATTTGCGCAGGATGTGCACCACGTCATAAGCTGTGCAGCCGCCCGTCCCGATAAGCACGGTTTCCATGGGACGCGGCCCGAGGTTTCGGCCGCCGCCTTCCGGTGCGCCGTCCATGACCAGCGCGTGACCGCTCTCCGATTCGCCCACGAAGCTCACGTTCTCGAGCCACTTGATACGGACTTTCATGAATTCTCCGCCTGCCTCCCTCTCGCGGCCCCGGCCTGACGAAAGCGCGCGGCGGGCCGGTCAGGGCGGCGTGCGCGTTGACACAGGCGCCTGATTTCCAATAGAATTCGCGGTTTCCTGAAATCGACCACCGCTGGGCCCAACAATGAAAACGTTTTCCGCCAAGTCGCACGAAGTCCAGCGCGACTGGTTCATCCTGGACGCGTCCGGCAAAGTGCTGGGTCGCGTTGCGGCCGAGATCGCCCGCCGGCTGCGCGGCAAGCACAAGCCCGAGTTCACGCCCCATGTGGACACCGGCGATTATATCGTCGTGGTCAATGCGGAGAAATTGCGCGTCACGGGTAACAAGGCGAAACAGAAGCTCTACCATCGGCACAGCACGTATCCGGGCGGCATCTACTCGACGAGCTTCGAGAAGCTGCAAGCGAAACACCCGGAGCGTGTATTGCAGCTTGCCGTGAAAGGCATGCTGCCGAAAGGCCCGCTCGGCTACGCGATGATAAAGAAGATGAAGGTTTACGCCGGGGCAGACCACCCGCACGCGGCCCAGCAACCCAAGCCGCTTCAGATCGAGGGATAACGCGAGAATGGCAGTCCAGCAAAACAACTATGGAACCGGTCGCCGCAAGAGCGCGGTGGCTCGTGTTTTCCTGAAGCCCGGCAAAGGCGACATCGTCGTGAACGGCAAGCCGGTCGATGAGTTCTTCTCCCGCGAAACGGGCCGCATGATCGTGCGTCAGCCGCTCGCGTTGACCGACAGCCTCGCCCGTTTCGACATACAGGTGAACGTGAGCGGCGGTGGCGAGTCGGGACAGGCCGGCGCCGTGCGTCACGGCATCACGCGTGCGCTCATCGACTACGACGAGACGCTCAAGGCCGTCCTCAAGAAGGCCGGCCTCGTCACGCGCGACGCGCGTGAAGTCGAGCGCAAGAAAGTGGGCCTGCATAAAGCCCGTCGACGCAAGCAGTTCTCGAAGCGCTAGGCGCGCCCGGACCTGCAAAGCCGCCTCCGGGCGGCTTTTTTGTCTCTGGAGCCTTCATCGACCATGGCACAAGCGAAAATCAAGGTTGGAATCGTAGGCGGCACCGGATACACCGGCGTCGAGCTGCTCCGGCTGCTGGCTCAGCATCCGCAGTGCACGATCGAGGTCATCACTTCGCGTAAAGAGGCAGGCATGCCGGTCGCGGAGATGTTTCCGAACCTGCGCGGCCGCGTGTCGCTCGCTTTCACGGAACCGTCCAAGGAAGCGCTGTCGAAGTGCGACGTCGTGTTCTTTGCCACGCCGAACGGCGTGGCGATGAACGAAGCCCGAGCGCTCCACGAGGCCGGCGTTCGGCTCGTCGATATAGCGGCGGACTTTCGCCTGAAGGACGTCGCGCTCTGGGAGCAGTGGTACAAAATGAAGCACGCGTGCCCGGAGCTCGTTGCCGAAGCCGTCTACGGCCTTCCGGAAGTGAACCGCGAGCAGATCGCCAAGGCGCGGATCGTTGCGAACCCAGGCTGCTATCCCACGGCCGTGCAGCTGGGATTCCTGCCGCTCGTCGAGAGCGGCGCCGTCGATCTCGATCATCTCATCGCGGATGCCAAGTCCGGTGTATCGGGCGCGGGGCGGAAAGCGGAAGTGCATACGCTGCTCGCAGAGGCGAGCGACAATTTCAAGGCGTATGGCGTGCCGGGGCATCGCCATCTGCCCGAGATCACGCAGGGACTGCAGCGCGCCGCGGGACGCTCCATCAAGCTCGTCTTCACCCCGCATCTCACGCCGATGATCCGCGGCATACACGCGACGCTTTACGCCCGCGTCACCAGAAACACCGACCTGCAGGGACTTTACGAGCGACGCTTCGCAGCCGAACCGTTCGTGGACGTGCTTCCCGCCGGCAGTCATCCGGATACCCGGTCGGTACGCGGGGCGAACGTCTGCCGCATCGCGGTTCACCGGCCGCAAAACGGCGACACGGCGGTCGTGCTGTCGGTGATAGACAATCTCGTCAAAGGCGCTTCGGGGCAGGCGGTCCAGAACATGAACATCATGTTCGGGCTGGATGAAACGCTGGGGCTCCAGCAGGTCGCGCTTTTGCCGTAACCGGCGGTAGCGTGATGAAGCGCGTCCGGGGCTTCGGTTTGTGGCTGAAGAGCCGTTAACCTTCCGTGTTTCACTGAGTGGCAGCCGCTTGATGTCAGTGCTTCGGTTATTGCGACGCAGCTTCGGGATTTCGGCGCCGCGGATGACTGTACGGCCCGAGGTCCCATGGCACTGGCGGTCTCTGCGGATGGGCGCCTGGGTGGCGCTCGCGGTCGCCGCTGCGTGGCTGCTCGTCACGATCCTGGGCGGTCTCGGCACCTCCTACGGTCAACTCGACGGGGAGCTCGCGCGGCTCCAGGAAAGCGTGGAGACTCAGGAGAAGGAGCTGACGGAGCTCCGGGCCCGCACGGCGCAGTCCGAGCGCCAGCTGCAGATGGAGCGCGCGGCTGCCGCCGATCTCGCGAAGCAGCTCAAAGCGCTGACATTCGATAACGCGAAGCTGAAGGAGGACTTGGCTTTTTTCCAGTCGCTGATGTCGCCGGCGGGCGCGCGCGAAGGGGCGATCAACGTCAGCCGCTTCCGTTTGCAGCCGGAGCGGGGCGGGGAATACCGCTATCAGATGGTGCTTGTCCAGAGCGGCCAGCGCGCGAAGGAGTTTCAGGGGCGGCTACAGTTCGTCATCGACGTGCAGCACGAGGGGCGAAAGGTGACGGTGACGGTCCCCGCGGAAGGGGAGCGTGACACCAAAGAGTACCAGCTCAATTTCAAGTTCTTCCAGCGGCTGGAAGGGACCTTCAAGCTGAACCCCGGCAGCGTGCTGCAGGGCGTACAGGTCCGTGTGTTTGAGAACGGAAGCCGCGCGCCTAAACTTACTCAGAACCTGAACGTGTCCTGAACGGAGGCAAAATGTTCGGAGCCAAGGGAAGCAAACCGCAGAATCGAATCGATTGCCTCATCGGGTCAGGCACCCGCGTGGAAGGCAACGTCGTCTTCAGCGGCGGGTTGCGCATCGACGGTCATGTCCGCGGAAGCATCATCGCCGAAGACGGCAAGCCCGGCACGCTCGTCGTGTCCGAGCGGGCGCAGATCGAGGGGGAAATCCGCGCTCCGCACGTGGTTATCAACGGGGCGGTATGCGGGCCCGTCTACTCGAGCGAATACGTTGAACTGCAAGCAAAAGCTACTGTCACAGGAGATGTTTATTACAATACGCTCGAGATGCAGGTCGGCGCCGTCGTGCAGGGCCGACTCGTCCACGAAGACAGCACGAAATCAGATAAAGTCGTGCCGTTGAAGCAGGCGTCGGGCACCGATTCGAACCAGAGCACTGCGGCCGCGCCTGCCCAGAGCTGATTGCCAGGAGATGGAATGAACGCACCGACCGAACAGATGCCGCAACCCCTCGTATTTACCGACAGTGCGGCGAACAAGGTCAAGCAGCTGATCGAGGAAGAGGGCAACGCCGATCTCAAGCTGCGCGTCTTCGTGACGGGCGGCGGCTGCTCGGGTTTTCAGTACGGTTTCACTTTCGACGAGACGACGAACGAAGACGACACGACACTCGTGAAGGACGGCGTGACGCTGCTCATCGACCCCATGAGCCTTCAATACCTGACGGGCGCTGAAATCGATTATCAGGAGAACATCGAAGGGGCACAGTTCGTCATCAAGAATCCGAATGCGACGTCGACGTGCGGTTGTGGGTCATCGTTCTCCGCCTGACAACCTACCGATGCGCCGCATCGCCACGGTAGCTGCGGCGTTGCATAAATAAAAACGGGAGCCTGGGCTCCCGTTTTTATTTTCGGGTCAGCGAAGGTCAGTCAAGTCTGGCGAGGTTCGTCTGGCGGAGCAGCGCGAGGCGTTGCGCCATCGGCCGCGCGACGCCGTCGAAGCTCGCGCGCTTCTCAGCCGTGATCGGCGGCGCTTCGGGCATCGCTACGCGCAGCGGATCCTGGTGCACGTCGTCGATGCGGAACTCGTAATGAAGATGCGGACCAGTCGCGAGGCCCGTCGAGCCGACGTATCCAATGACCTGCCCCTGCGACACACGCGCGCCACGGTAGATGCCGCCCGCGAAGCCCGACAGGTGGCCATATAGCGTCGTGTACCGCTGCTGATGGCGAAGCACCACAACGTTGCCGTAACCGCGGTCATAGTTCGCTGTCTCGACGATGCCGTCCGCTGTGGCTTTCACACCCGTGCCGGTCGGGGCTGCGTAATCCGTACCTTTGTGAGCACGCCAGCGCTGCAGAATCGGATGAAAGCGCGCTTCGGTGAAACCGGAGCTGATACGCGAGAATTCGAGCGGGGAGCGGAGGAAAGCTTTCTTGATCGATTTGCCATCGGGCGTGTAGTAATCGCCGTGGCCGTCCGCGTGCTGGAACCAGACCGCCTGATAGGCTTTGCCCTGATTCACGAACTCGGCCGCGAGCACTCGGCCCGACCGGATCGGTTCGCCCGCTTCGTGGAACATTTCATAGACGACTGTGAAGCGGTCTCCGCGACGCAGGTCCTTGTGAAAGTCGATGTCGGTCGAGAAGATATCCGCAAGCTGGCTGGCGACGGCGTCCGTCAGGCGGGCTGCGTCGGTGGCGGCAAAGAGCGAGCTCCTGATTTCCGCCGACCGCATCACGATCCGGCGCTCGAGCGGCGCGAACTCTTCGCGCACGCGATAGCTTTCGCCGGCAGGCTTGGCGGTGAGCACGGTCAGGCCCGTCGAGTAACGCAGCTCGAGCAGCCGGCCGTCTTCAGTCGTATGCGCACGAACGATGCGGCCCGGCACGAGCTGGCGCAAGCCTTTGGCGTCTGCGCTCGTGCGGAGGAATTGAAGCGCGTCGGCATCTTCGATGCGCAGCCGCGCGAGCACGCTCGCGAACGTGTCGCTGCGCTGGATGCGCTCCTCGCGCCAGTACGTCTGCTCGGCCGTCGACTCAACAGTGGGCGCGAGCGTCACGATCTCGACGACGGGCGCCACAATGACTTCTTCAATGGCAGTATCCGGGGCGATGCCGAAAGCAGCAACGACTCCGACGAACGGCAGGACAGCCGCCAACGCTGTCCGCCGCGCGACCTTGCTGCGGGTCAGGCGGAGCAGCGTTTCAAGTACAATAGGGCGCTCTTGAGGCATGATTTTCCTGCGTATTCTGCGTTCTGAATTACTGTAGCGGTCGAAGCTTAGCAGAAGTGCTGTTGTCGGCAAACAACGAATCGGCCGGAAAACCCCGGCTATCCCACATCGTGGAACCGAGATCGTCATGGCTTCCGTAAATGAAGCGCTGGCCGTCGTGAAACGCGGCGCCCACGAGCTTCTCGTCGAATCCGAGCTGCGGGAACGGCTGCGAAAAGGTGAGCGCCTGCGGGTGAAGGCCGGGTTCGACCCAACGGCCCCGGATCTTCATCTCGGGCACACCGTTCTTCTCAGAAAGTTGCGACAGCTTCAGGAGCTTGGCCATACGGTTCTTTTTCTGGTCGGCGACTTCACCGGACTCATCGGCGACCCCACCGGAAAGAACGCCACGCGGCCGCCCCTGACCCCTGAGGAGCTTGCCCGCAACGCGTCTACTTATATCGACCAGGCGGCCAAAGTCCTTGATCTGGATCACGCCGAAGTGGTGTTCAACTCGACGTGGATGAAGGAGATGAAGGCTGCCGACCTGATCAAGCTCGCAGCCACGCATACCGTCGCCCGCATGCTCGAGCGGGAGGACTTCGGGAAGCGGTACCGTGCCAATCAGCCGATCGCGATCCACGAGTTTCTCTATCCCCTGATACAGGGATACGACTCGGTCGCTTTGCGGGCGGACATGGAGCTCGGCGGGACCGACCAGAAATTCAATCTCCTCATGGGCCGTGAGCTCCAGAAGCACTTCGGCCAGAAACCCCAGGTCATCCTGACCATGCCGCTGCTCGAGGGGCTGGACGGCGTCAACAAGATGTCCAAATCCCTCGGGAACTACGTCGGGATCAATGAGCCACCTTCGGAAATCTTCGGGAAGCTCATGTCGATTTCAGACGACCTCATGTGGCGCTATATCGAGCTACTTTCGTCAGCACCGCTCGCCACCGTAGAGCAATGGAAGCGCGAAGTTGCGGGCGGCCGTAATCCGCGTGACCTCAAAGTACAGTTTGCCCAGGAAATCGTGGAGCGGTTTCATGGACGCCCAGCCGCCGACACAGCGCTGGCCGATTTCGAAGCGCGTTTTCGCGGTGGGGGCATGCCGGAGACGATGCCCGAGATCACGGTCGACACGACGCCAGAAGGCGCTGCGCTTACCCAGGTGCTCAAGCAGGCCGGTCTCACGTCCAGCACGTCGGAAGCGCTGCGGATGATCGAGCAGGGCGGCGTGAAGCTGAACGGCGAGCGGGTGAGCGACAAAGCGCTCAGGCTCGCGAGCGGCGATCGCGTCGTCCTTCAGGTCGGCAAACGGAAGTTCGCCCGGGTTCAGATACGTTAGGGTCGTAGGCGCTTCAGCTTCAGTGACGCACCGCGGGCTTAATCCGTGCTGCGCCCCCACAGCGCCTGCAGCCGGGCATCCCGGCCGCAGCCCGTGCGATAAAGCTTGTAACGCGCGGGATTCTTCTTGTAGAAGTCCTGGTGATATTCCTCGGCCCTGTAGAACTGCGGGGCCGCCGCGAGCTCCGTCACGATCTCGCCTTTGAACGGCTTCCCCTTCTCGAGCGCGGCCTTTGAGGCCTCCGCGAGTTTTTTCTGCTCGTCGTTGTGATAGAAGATCGCGGTCCGGTACTGCGAGCCGTGGTCGCAGAACTGGCCGCCCTTCTGCGTCGGGTCGATGTTGTGCCAGTAGACGTCGAGAAGCTTCTGGTACGAGATCTTCGAGGGGTCGAACGTGACCTGCGCCGATTCGGCGTGGCCGGTACCGCCGGTCGAGACCTGTTCGTAGGTCGGGTTGACTGCTGTGCCGCCGGCGTAGCCGGAAACCGCGGAGACGACGCCGGGAAGACCCTCGAAGGCGCTCTCCTCGCACCAGAAGCAGCCTCCGGCGAACACAGCCACCTCGTTCGGGGCCGCGAGTGACGGCATCGCGACGCAGGCGGCGAACAGAACGAGCGCGACTCGCAGGAAGACTTGGGATTTCAGGGGACTCAAGGAACGGACCTCCTTACGGCGAAACCTCCCCGGAGCGCCTTTGATTCCGGCGCCCGCCGGTGGGTTTCGCACTAAGTACGGCTTCCGCCGCTCCGCGGATTCCGTGGCGGAAAGCCCCGGCCTGTGAAAGAGTTCGCCCGAAAAAAGGAGGGAGATCGCGGGCGACTCGATCCGCTTCCTGCCCGAGGCCGGCGAGATCCTCCTCATCCCGCCGGACGGCGTCGATCGCGGAAAGCGGAAGGCATCCTGAGGAATCCGAGAAGGGAGATCCCATGAGATTCGAAACCCTCGCGGTGCACGCCGCGGCCGAAAAGGATCCGGCGACGGGAGCCGTCGCGCCGCCGATCCACCTGTCGACGACCTTCGAGCACGGGCCCGCGGGCGAGATCCCGCGGGGGTTCATGTACATCCGCGAGGGCAATCCGACGGGGGAGCGGCTGGAGGAAGCCCTCGCGGCGCTCGACGGCGGACAGGCGGCGCTGGCGCTGGCCTCGGGGC
>DASRIK010000104.1:0-4864 GCA_035650035.1 Burkholderiales bacterium
ACATTATGGCCTGAGGCGGCTGAGCGCCGGTGTGGACACGCGTCGCTCTTCACCTGACGCGTCAGCTCACGCACTGGAGAGCGGGTGATGGGAATCGAACCCACGTTCTTAGCTTGGGAAGCTAATGTTCTACCATTGAACTACACCCGCGCGGAGAGCGGATTTTAGAGATCTCCCGCACACGTGGCAAACGAGCGCCGGCACGCGTTTCATTCCGCGCAGGGCTAGCGCGCGTTCGAATAATCGATGAAACCATCGCGATTCGGCATCCTCACTTGCGGCAGGGTTTGCGCGTTGAGTGTGTGGGTTTCGCCGATGATCCCGTTGAGATAAAGAATGTATGCCGTGACGGCATAAACCTCGTCCGCCGTCAGCGAGCGCGGGGCGGTTGTCGGCATGGCGCGACGCGTGTAGTCGAAGAGCGTCGTCGCGTAAGGCCAATAACTTCCCACCGTCCGCACTGGAGATGCCGAGGTCAACGTACCCGAGCCCCCGACGAGCGGATCGGCGGGTTTACCGGCGCCGTTCTCGCCGTGACACGACTGGCATTTCGCTGCGTACACCTTCGCTCCTGCGCGCGCATCACCGGCGCCCGGCGGCAGTCCGCTGCCGCTCGGCGGTATGCTGATGTCGACAGACGCGATGTCGGCGGCGCTCGGCGCTTCACCGAGTCCCGGGCCTTTGCCTGTCGGCACGCTGCTGCCGTGTTCCGTCGTGGCGCACGCTGACACCGAAAGCGCTATGACGAACGAGAGGAGTGAGCGATTATGCATAGACATTCGCGATGCTCCCGTCGGCTTTGACACTCCAGGTCTGGATCGCATTGTGGTGGTAGCGATTGCCCGGTGAGTACAGCGCGTTCCACGCGCTGCGCGTCGGCTGAACGTTGCCTTTCTCGTCGATCGCGCGGCTCTGTAACAACGCGGCCTGGCCGCGCCACTCCCACGGTATGCGAAAGCGCGTCACGCTTTTCGCCAAAACCGGCGTCTGAAGGCGCGCCGGGTTCCATGTCGCCCCGCCGTCCGTGGAAACGTCGACGCGCGTGATGCGGCCCGTACCCGACCACGCCAGACCTGAAATCTCGTACAGCCCGTGTCCCGTCATGGTCATGCCGAACGACGGATGCGTGATCACGGACTTCACGCCGAGGACAAAAGTGAACTGTCGCGACTTACCGTCAGGCTGGAGGTCGCTGTATTTCGAGGTCTCGTCTTTGGTGTGGTGAGGCTCCGGGACGAGCTTCAACTGCCGGAGCCATTTCACATTCATGTTGCCTTCCCAGCCCGGGAGCAGAAGGCGCATGGGGTAACCCTGTTCCGGACGGAGGCGCTCGCCGTTCTGGTAGAGCGCGATGATCGCGTCGTCCAGCGCTTTGTCGAGCGGTACGCTCCGACTCATCGCGGCCGAGTCGGCACCATCCGCGAGTAGCCATTTTGCCGATGGCTCCAGGCCCGCTTCTTCGAGCAGCTGCGCTACGGGTACGCCGGTCCATTCGCTCGTCGACACCAGCCCATGAATCGTGCCGCAGCTCACCTGTAGCGGTTGCGGACCCGTGTTGCGCGCGCTGTTCCCAGCGCACTCGATGAAGTACGTACGCGTGACGAGCGGATATCGCAACAGCGTCTCGAGAGAGAACTTGAGCGGCCGCTTCACGAGTCCATGGACGACCAGATGATGCTGGAGCGGATCGATATCCGGCACGCCGCTGTGATGACGTTCGAAGTGCAGTCCGCTCGGCGTGATCGTGCCTTCGAGCGCCTGCAGAGGCGTGAGCGAGCTGCCGGTTCCCGGAGATATCTTCGGATAGCCGGATGCGACAACTCGTTTTACGGGTTCTTCGAAGCGCGACGGCGTGCCGTAGGTACGCATCGGCGTTCCCGGCGCTTTCGACCACGATGGAACAGCGATCGCAGGTGTGTCCGCGGCGAACGCGGGCACACCTGCGGCTGAGGTCACGACGCCCGCGCTCAGCGCTGCCCCGCGCGCGAGAAACCGGCGGCGATCGGAAGCAGCGGATGCGTGTGCAGTCGGAGGAGCAGCTTCATCTTCGTCGGTCTTGAGGTCGGCCATATGAATCTCCCGTAATACCACCGCTCGCGTTCCGCTCGAGCGTCAGTTCTTTTCGCCCGCCACCACGTATGCCCAGAGCGCTTGGATCTCGGCGGGTTGGAGCAGCCCTCCCCACGGGGGCATCGCGTTCTTGCCCTTCGTCACCGAGCGGACGAATCGTTCGTGCTCGTCGCGCGGAAACTTGCGCAGATCGAACGAGCCTTCCGGATCCTTCATGCGGGGGCCATGGCAGGGTGCGCAGTGTTGCGCGTACAGACCGGAGCCTCGCTTTATCTGATCGGGCGTTATCGCTGGCGTTTCAGGGGAATCGGCGTACGTGACGCCACACATGCAGACGAGCAGGCTGCAGAGGACGAGCTTCTTCATGAGGTTGCCATCGAAGGCCTGCCGGCGTTGCAGCCGGCAGGCCAGCGGATCGAGTGCCGGTTATTCAATCAAGGCGAAAGTCCAGACCGAGCCACCGGGCTGAACCTTTCCAGCGGTTTCGCGTTTCGCCGACGTTCCACCACCAAGACCGGAAAGCACGGTGACGTACTGCCGGCCTTTATAGGTATACGTGATCGGCTGTGCGTTCACGCCGGAACCCGTCTGAAACTTCCACAGCTCCTTGCCGGTGTCTTCGTCGAATGCAACGAATTCGCCGGTGAGCTTGCCGCTGAATACGAGGCCGCCCGCGGTGACCAGTGATCCTGACCACATCGGAAACTCGGCTTGCGGCACGCTCCACTTGCGCTTTGCGGTCAGCGGATCGAACGCCGCGTAGTAACCCCAGGCTTCGTCGGGTGTGCGCTCCTTCGTGGTATTCGTAACGCCCTGATAGCGCTCGCCCGCTTTATACGACGGGAGATCCTTGTTGACCTGATAAATCGCGGTCTCGTGCTTCACCGGGAAATAGAGAAGCTGCTTGTTCGGATTGAAGGCCATCGGGAACCAGTTCTTGCCGCCCGTCCAGCGAGGCTGCAGCTCGACCTTTTCCCCGGCGCGCAAGCGCTTGGCAACCTCTGTTTCCTCGGGCCGACCTGTTGCCGGGTCGATGCGCGGTTTCGCCCAGTTTACGGGCACGTACGCGTTGCCGGCGATCAGCTTGCCAGTCGCGCGGTCGAGCACGTAAAGAAAGCCGTTGCGGTCGGCGTGCAGAATGACTTTGCGTTTCTGGCCGTCGACCGTGATATCCGCGAGCAGATTTTCATTGTTGCCGTCGTAATCGTACGTCTCGGCCGGCGTCCATTGGTAATGCCACGCCATCTCGCCGGTCTTCGGTCGAAGAGCGACGACGGAAGCGACCCAGAGGTTGTCGCCGGGGCGCCATACCGCACCCCACGGCCCGCCGTTACTCGTGCCCCAGTAGGTGAGGTCGAGCTCGGGATCGTACGAGCCGGTGATCCACGTGGACGCGCCGCCCCGCAGAAACGCATCGCCTTTAGGCCACGTTTCGTGGCCTTTTTCGCCGGGGCCTGCCGTCATGTAGCGACGCCACAGCTGCTTGCCGGTCTGTGGATCGTAGCCGGCCACGAAACCGCGCACGCCGTATTCGCCGCCCGTCATGCCCGTCATCACGACCCCGTTCGCGACGGAAGGCGCCGAAGTGATCGAATAGCCTTCCTTCCACTCGGCGACTTTCGTTTTCCAGACCTCTTTACCGGTCTTGGCATCGAGCGCGCGTAGGTGCGCATCGAGACTCGCGACGAACACCTTGCCATCGTACAGCGCGATGCCTCGGTTCGACAGGCCGCAGCACACCACACGCGCAACCGCAGGGTCCCACTCGAGTGGCGTTTCCCAGATCTGTCGGCCCGTGCCGACATCGATCGCGACGACGCGCTTCACATTCGCCGCGTAGAGCACGCCGTTATAGACGAGAGGCTGACCCTGCTCGCCGAATTCGTTCGCGAGCGACATCGTCCAAACGGGCACGAGGCGTCTTACATTGCTCTTGGTGATCTGTCTCAGCGGACTGTAGCGCTGCTGGTGATAGCCCATGCCGTACGTGAGCACGTTATCGGTGCTGCCGCCGCTGCCGTCACGATTGAGCTCCTGCTGGGTCTGTGCGTGTGCGCTTACGCCGAACGTGGCGGAAAGCACCACTCCCAATAGTAATTTGCGCATTGGTTTCTCCCATGGTGAAAGCGGAACGATCGCGGGTGTCCGCATCTCCTCGGATGAGCGGATCGAGCAATTTTTTTTGTGGTCCCGCGTGCCCGTCTAGCTTAGCACTTTGCGCGCGCGACGGGCATGGGCCTTGCACCCTGGGTTTCATATGGGATCGTATCGAACCCGGAGGCCCTAGTATGTGGAGAAACGATCGCGATCGGCCCGACGACCCCCGCACGCGCGAACGCGAAACCGAGCGGCTCGCGCGCGACGAATACGATCGGCCGCGCTATGGCAGCGCGCCAACGGACTACGGCCGCCGTCCGGAAAACCATTGGAACGCACACGAAGCGCGCCACTACGCGCCACCCGAAGGAAACCCGCATGCGGGTCACTGGCGACAAACGCCACCGGGCATTGAAGAACTACGCGTTCACGAGTTGATGACTCGCCGCGTGACGAGCGCCCATCCGGCGACATCGGTGGAACGCGCGGCACGTCTCATGGAGGAGTGCGATTGCGGTGCGCTCCCTGTCATCGGCGACAACGGTGTGCTCGTCGGCATGATCACGGATCGCGACATCGCCATCCGCATCGTCGCGCGGGGACGGGACGCGCGCTATGCGATCGTCGCGGACTGCATGACCGAGCATGTCTTCGCGTGTTATGCGAACGAATCGGTGGCCGAATGCATGCGACAGAT
>DASRIK010000105.1:0-2157 GCA_035650035.1 Burkholderiales bacterium
AGGCGGTTGTCCGACCCCGCATTCGGTTCCGTGATGCCGCGTCCCATCAGATATCGGTGATCGGCCATGAACGGCTTCAGGAACCGCTCTTTCTGCTCGCGCGTGCACGAAGCGGCGATGAGATGGCTCCATTTCCAGTTCTGGCTGAAAGCTTTCGAGATGGCGCTGTCGCCGCGCGCGAGCTCGGCCATCACGATGGCCTGCGTGACGAAATCCGCGGCGGGTCCGCCCCATTCTTTAGGCACGGCGAGCGTGCGAAATCCGAGTTTCGATCCCCTGACTATGATGTCCCAGTCCCATGTTTCGCGCGGGTCGGCGATCTGGTCCTGCTTGGCGGAAAGGGGCCGTATCTCTTCTTCCGCGAATCTCCGCGCTTCCATCTGCCAGCCGCGCTGTTCTTCATTCAGTGAGAAATCCATGACGTTCCTATTACGTGACGAGTAACGAGTTACAGGTGACGACCAATCGAAGGGTGGGTCAACGACCCGCCGCTAAGCCGCCGCCTGCCGCTCAAAACCTGCAATCGCTTCCGCGATCTCGAGCTTCGTCGCGCTGTCGTGACCGCACCCGTTCAGGAAAATGAATGCGTCGTGGACGTATTTCTGCAGCGGCATGTCGCGCATCACGCCCATCGCGCCAAAACATTCCGCGGCACCGAGCGTCACTTCATTTACTGCTTCGGCGGTATAGACACGCGCGATCGTGTGCAACGGGAGATCTGCCACACTGCGGTCGGTCACGGCGTCGGGATGATCCGCGACCCACGCCGCTTTCCAGATCTGATTGCGCGCAAGCTCGAGCTTGATCGCGGCGTCGGAAAGTATCGTCCCGATCGCCTGATGCTCGACGATGCGGCGGCCGCCCTGCACGCGGATTTTGGCGTAATCGACTGCAGCCTCGTACGCCGCGCGGCCCAGCCCCAGATTGATCGCGGCGATCTGTACGTCAGCGCGCACGTCGTGGACGGCTGCGGCGAGCGGGCTCTGATTGTCTTTCCCGACCACGTTTTCAGCGGGCACGCGGCAGTTCTCGAAACGCACGTGTGCGCCCGTGCCGTGATGCCATCGCGTGAGCGGCCTCCCGCCCGTCGCCTGCCCGCTGAACGGTCCTTCGACGCTACCGATGACGAGCCCGGATGCTTCGCGCGGGACGAGGAACGTCGTGAGTCCGTTTCGGCCGGACTTCCTGGCGTCGGTCCTCGCCTGCACCACGAACAGCTTCGCAATCGGCGCATTCTGCACGAAGCCGACACTGCCGTTCAGGACCCATTCGCCGTTTGCCTGCTTCGTGGCGGTCGGGTCCGTACCCGGCTCGCCAGCGTCTGCGCGATGATAGTTCCAGCCTCGATCAGCGAAGTCGCTCCGCGCGAGCGCGAGATGGTAGCGCGCGTCTTCCACGAACTCCGGCAGCAAGCGCCCGCGCTGGGCATCGTTCATTGTTTCGTCGAACAGCACGCGAGCGAGGCCCTGCGTGATGCCAAGCGCCATCGCGATATCGATGTCGCCCGCAGCGAGCTCTTCCAGCACGAGGCAGGTGGTCAGGCTGTCCGCGCCCGCACCGCCGGCGGCCTCGGACAGCGACAGTGTCCGAAGTCCCATCCGCGATGCATCATCGAGGAGACTTGCCAGCAGCGGTTTTTCGAACGGTTCCAGCCGCGACGGATGCAGCGCCGCCGGCTTCACTTCGTTTTGCACGAACTCTCGTACGGTGTCGCGGAACTCAAGTTGCTCCGCGGTCAAATGCAGGTTGTACATCGCGTCCTCACGCTCCTCTCCACGGCTTGGATTCCCCAGCATACCATGGGGCAGCGCCCGCCAAGCTGCTATAGTCGGGCGGAAAATCAGGGACGGCGGACTGGATGGCGAAAATCTCGATCAGGCTGGGCGGCTATCAAGGGCCGAACTCCGTGCACACGCGCGCGGCAGTGAAGTTCGGTGAGCTGCTGGAACGCGAGGCAGGTGCCCTCGCCGCCTTCGAGCTCGTGGCTGACGTGCTTGCGCTGGGACGCCCCTCGGGCGAGCTTCCGGCAATGGTCGAGCGCGGCGAGCTTGCGCTCTGCTACATCTCCACCGTGCGCTTCGCGCCTGCCGTTCCCGAGTTGAAGATCTTCGAGCTTCCGTTCGTCGTGCGCGACCGCCCACGTACACAGCGTGCGCT
>DASRIK010000106.1:0-6380 GCA_035650035.1 Burkholderiales bacterium
TCGCATCTGCAAGCACGCGCAGCACTTTCATGTTCTCTACGGCGAGCATCATCTGAAACGACCGCGAGTAGACGAAATCGCCAACCAGAACCGCCGCCGCATTCCCGAAGAGAGCATTGGCGGTCGCCTGGCCGCGCCGCAACGCCGACTCGTCCACCACGTCGTCGTGGAGAAGAGTCGCCGTGTGTATGAACTCGACGACAGCGGCAAGCTCGTGATGGTGATGCCCCTGATAACCGCAGGCGCGCGCGGAGAGGATCAGAAGCACCGGGCGCAAGCGCTTGCCGCCGCCGCCTATGATGTAATCCGCGATCCTGCGGATGAGCACGACTTCGGACTTGAGACGCTGCCGGATGACCTCATCCACGGCTGCGAGGTCTTCGGCGATGAATGCACGCAGCGGATCTATGGTCACGAGAGGCGGCTCTGAAGGGGACTTGTGGAGACTGATCGAATACGGGGTCGCCCTGTCCGGCACTGACGGAGCGCGCGGCAGGGGAGCTAACCTATTGAAATGGCATGGGTACGCACGACAGACCCGCCGATTATACCTCTGACTCGCGAGCCGCGTTTTTGTAGAATGCGCGGTTTTCCGAATTACGCGGAAGTGGGTGCCTATGTATGCGGTCATCAAGACCGGCGGCAAGCAGTATCGCGTCAGCGCCGGCGAAAAGATCAAAGTAGAACAGCTCTCTGCAGACGTCGGCAGTGAAGTCGTGCTCGGGGAAGTGCTGCTGCTCGCAAACGGCGACAACCTGACGATGGGCACCCCGCTCGTGAGCGGTGCCGCGGTGACGGCGAAAGTCATCTCTCACGGGCGTGGCGACAAGGTTCGCATCTTCAAGATGCGCCGCCGGAAGCACTATCGCAAGAACCAGGGCCATCGTCAGAACTACACCGAGATCGAGATCGTCGGGATTGCAGGCTAGTTTCAGGAGCGGAACATGGCACACAAGAAAGCGGGCGGAAGCTCGCGCAACGGACGCGATTCGCAGGCGAAACGCCTCGGCGTCAAAGCATTCGGCGGCGAAGTGATTTCTGCCGGCAGTATCATCATTCGTCAGCGCGGCACGCAGGTGCATCCCGGCGAGAACGTCGGTATAGGCCGCGACCACACGCTCTTCGCGAAAGTGGCTGGACGTGTCGAATTCGCGCAGAACGGCCCGGCGAAGCGCAAGACCGTGAGCGTGATACCCGCCTGAAACAGTGCAGGGTGGGAGACGAAAAGCCCTGCTCTGGCAGCAGGGCTTTTTTATTTGTGACGCATGAAATTCATTGACGAAGCGGTGATCGAGGTTCACGCCGGCAAAGGCGGAGACGGCGTCGCGAGCTTTCGCCGGGAGAAGTTCGTGCCGCGAGGCGGCCCCGATGGCGGAGATGGCGGCCGCGGGGGCAGCATTTACGTTGTCGCGGATCGCAACATCAATACGCTCATCGATTACCGATACGCGCGCATACATCGGGCGCGAAACGGCGAAAAAGGTCAGGGCTCCGACTGCTACGGGCGTTCGGCTGCGGACATCGAGCTGCGAGTTCCCGTCGGCACCGTCATTACCGAGCTCGACAGCGGCGAGCTCGTCGCGGACCTCGCGGAGCATGAAGCGCGGGCGCTCCTCGCAGCGGGTGGCAAAGGCGGCCTCGGCAATTTGCATTTCAAGTCCAGCGTGAATCGCGCGCCACGCCAGTTCACTCGCGGCGAGCCGGGTGTCAGCCGCAAGCTCAAGCTCGAGCTCAAGGTGCTGGCGGACGTGGGGCTGCTCGGGATGCCGAACGCCGGCAAATCGACGTTCATTCGGGCGGTCTCGGCTGCGCGTCCCAAGGTCGCCGATTATCCGTTTACCACGCTCCATCCGAACCTCGGCGTCGTTCGCGTCGACAATCACCGCAGCTTCGTCATCGCCGACATCCCCGGGCTGATCGAAGGAGCGGCCGAAGGCGCGGGCCTGGGTCACCAGTTCCTGCGGCATCTACAACGCACGCGGCTCTTGCTCCATATCGTCGACATCGCGCCGCACGGCGAAGAAAGCGACCCCGTGCACGACGCGAAAGCCATAGTGGCGGAGCTCGAGAAATACGATCCGGCGCTGTACTGCAAGCCGCGGTGGCTCGTGCTCAACAAGGTGGACCTGTTGCCGCCGGAAACGCGTGAAAAGACCGTGTTCGCTTTTCTGCGAAAGCTCGGCTGGAAAGGCCCCACCTTCACCATCTCGGCACTCACGGGTGAAGGCTGTCAGGCGCTCACGTATGCGGTGATGGATCACATCGAGCAGGAGCAGCGCGAAACCTCCGGCGCGAACGCGACATGACCGACGCCGTGAAAGACGCGAAACGCCTCGTCGTTAAAGTCGGCAGCAGCCTGGTAACGAACGACGGCCGCGGTCTCGATCGCGCGGCACTCGCAACGTGGGCGAGACAGATCGCGGGATTGCGCAGCCATGGCCGCGAGATAGTGCTCGTGTCGAGCGGCGCTATCGCGGAAGGCATGCAGCGGCTCGGCTGGAAGCGCAGACCCCACGCCGTGCATCAGCTGCAGGCCGCTGCAGCCGTCGGACAGATGGGCCTCATCCAGGTCTACGAGTCGTGCTTTCGAGAGCACCAGCTCGTCACTTCGCAGATCCTGCTCACGCACGAAGATCTGGCCGACAGGAAGCGTTATCTCAACGCGCGGTCGACGCTGCGCACGCTGCTTGGCCTCGGCGTCATTCCGATCATCAACGAGAACGATACCGTCGCGATAGACGAGATCCGCTTCGGCGACAATGACACGCTGGCGGCGCTCGTCACGAACCTGATCGAAGCCGATGCGCTCGTGATCCTCACGGATCAGTCAGGACTGTACGAGCAGGATCCACGCAAATATCCCGACGCGCGCCCGGTTACGGAAGCTCGCGCGGGTGACCCCGCGCTCGAAGCGATGGCCGGCGGCGCCGGCACGGCTATAAGCCTTGGCGGCATGCTGACGAAGGTGCTCGCCGCGAAACGTGCAGCACGGAGCGGCGCTCACACGATCATCGCTTCCGGCCGCGAGCCCGATGTGCTCCTGCGGCTCGCGGACGGCGAGCGCATCGGCACGCACCTCATCGCCGAACGGGCGACGCTCGCCGCGCGCAAGCAGTGGCTTGCGGATCATTTGCAGGTTCGTGGACAGCTGCTGCTGGACGCCGGCGCAGTCACCGCGCTCACCGTCCATGGCAAAAGCCTGTTGCCGATCGGCGTGTTCGAGACTACCGGCGATTTCGATCGAGGCGAAGCGGTGAGCTGTCTGGACGAGAAGCGGAAAGAAATCGCCCGCGGCCTCATCAACTACAGCGCGGCCGAGACGCGACGCATACTGCGGACGCCATCGGCGGAAATCGAGGCGAAGCTCGGCTACGTCGACGAGCCGGAGCTCATACACCGCGACAACCTGGTCCTTCTTTGAAGCGCGGAGCGTCTACTCGGTCAGAGCGGACGAGCGCGCAAGTCCCACCCCGCGCCTGAGTGCATCGATCGCCTGTCTGGGCGGCGTAGGGATGGAAGGCGACGGGCAAAAGAACTCGCGGTACAACACCCAGTGATGAGGCTTGAGATCTCGCATCAGGATCCGCTCCCATTTCGGATCTCGGGCGCGCACCCAGCTTCCGTCGCTGCGGCCCAACGCGTACAGCTTCTGCTCCCGCGTCGCGCATCGCATGCCCTCGAAAGAGACATTCGTCGCGCCGCCCGCGGTTTTCAGCACCGTCGTGTAGCGCACCACGCCGTCTTCGCCGACCGATATCGATGCCGTATCGATGTAGAACTTGTGTGGCGTCGCACTGCCGGCGTCGAGCAACACCAGGTTCTTGGGTTGCGGATACGGTGGAATCTGCGCCTCGACTTCTTTCCACGCTTTTTTATCATCGTCGAAATCGTTTTCCCACGCGCCCCACTGCGCTGCCGCCGCAACAGACGCAGCAAAAAAAGCAGCCACGAAAGCGCCGCTCGCAACAAACTTAACCTGCATACATATATTCCCGCGTCGAAGGCAGACCGAGACGACCGTTCGTCAGCGGCTTGCCGGCAAGCACCTGGTAGATGGACATCCAGCCGCGTTCGAACGCATGCGCGGAACCGGCCATGTAAATGCGCCAGATGCGATACGCTTTCTCGCCGACACTCGCGAGCACAGCTTCGCGGTGCGTATCCAGGCGGTCCACCCACTGCCACAGCGTACGTGCGTAGTGCAGCCGCAGGCTTTCCACGTCCCAGCTTTCGAGCCCCTGCTCGGACATTTCCGCGACCACGCTGGAAACGTGAGTGAGCTCTCCGCCTGGAAACACGTATTCGTCGATGAACGACCCGATGTCGCCACCCAGCTCGTCGCGATCCACCGCATTCAGCGTGATGCCGTGATTCAGGACGAGGCCACCGGATCTCAGCAGCCGATAGATCTTGCCGAAATAAACGGGCAGATTCCTGCGGCCCACGTGCTCGAACATACCGACGCTGGCGATCTTGTCGTAAGGTGCGTCTTCAGGGACATCGCGATAATCGCGAAGCTGCACATCGCATAAGTCGCTGAGGCCCGCTTCCTGGATTTTCTTCTTCGCGTACGCGTACTGATTCTCCGAAAGCGTGATGCCGGTCGCGCGCACCTTGTACCGCTCAGCCGCCCACATGATGAGCGAACCCCACCCGCAGCCGATATCGAGAAAGCGCTCGCCCGGGCGGAGCATGAGCTTGCGGCAGATATGATCGAGCTTCTGCTCCTGCGCGAGCTCCAGCGTGTCGTCCGCTCGCCGGAAATACGCGCAGGAATACACACGGCGCTTATCGAGCCAGAGGCTGAAGAAATCATCGCTGACGTCGTAGTGGTATCGGATCGCCTTGCTGTCGAACACGCGCGTGTGGCGCATCAGCTTGCGCAGCCGGGAAGCGGGGCGCGCCGCGCCATCGGGGGCACCGGAGAGCGCTTCGCTCATGCGCAGGATGTCGCGCGTATCGCCATCGACGTCGAGCTGCTGCTCCACGTAATGCCTGGCGAGCTTGCCCATGGTGGGCCTCAGCAGCGATGCCAGCACCTGTGGTGAGCGCACCGTAACGCTGACCTGGGGCGGTTTGCTGGGCGCGAAACGCCGGCCGTTCCAGAAGGTGACCGCCAGCGGCACGTCCAATTCGCTCAACCGCTTTTCCACGCGGCCGAGTACTCCGTCGTTCTGCAGCATGCGCCACTCCGGGATAGGACTAGGACATATTGTGCCGTACGCAGCACGTGCCACGTGCGGCGCGGTTTAAGCAGTGAGGTCGACGCTCAATGCGGCCGCTATCGCAGGACCGACCTCGACGCACCTGGAATACTCGGGATGGTCGACTCCGAGGAACAGTGCTGCGCCGCCGCGAATTGCGGCGATCGTCCGGTGCTCGAGATCGAAACGCAGGAAGTGAACGGAAGCCGTTTTCGCCGGCCGGTCGACGGGCGGATCGTCGATGGACGCCGCGTAAATGCGCGCGACGCTTTCAGCCTCGACCCATACGCAGCGTTCTATTCCTACGAGCTTTGCGAGCATCGCGCGGCGCTCCACCGGATCGGGATACTCGATGAGCATCGTCGCTTTCCAGTTGCTGCCGTCGGGCACGAGCGGACTGTAAGCCTCGATCTCGGCCGCGATCGCCGCGTCTTCGAAGATACGCTCCGCACGAAGCATCTCCTGGATCTGGTAGCGGATCGTGAGCTCGTCTTCGAAAACGAGCGTAACGTGCTCGCCCAGATGAACCCTGCGGTCTGCTTTGTGCTGGATGACGCGCGTCCGCCACTCCCCGCGTGCCCGGGCATACGCTTCGAGCGTGAGGAGGCTTGCCTGCTTGATGCCCGCCATGAGTCAGATCCCGATCGGGAATACGCTCACGAACACTCGAACCGGCATGAGCGTCAGCGCGCTATCAGGATGCGTCAGTCGTCGAGGGCGTCCAGCGCTTTCTGGAACCGATTGGCGTGCGAGCGTTCGGCCTTGGCGAGCGTTTCGAACCAGTCCGCGATGTCGGCGAAACCTTCTTCGCGTGCGATCTTCGCCATACCCGGGTACATGTCGGTGTATTCGTGCGTCTCGCCCGCTATGGACGCTTTGAGATTATCGCGCGTGCGACCGAAAGGCAGGTCCGTAACCGGATCGCCGCAGGGCTCCAGATACTCGAGATGGCCGTGCGCATGGCCCGTCTCGCCCTCGGCGGTCGAACGGAACACAGCCGCGACGTCGGCCTGACCCTCGACATCGGCCTTGGCTGCGAAATAGAGGTAACGCCGATTGGCCTGCGATTCCTGCGCGAAAGCCGTCTTGAGATTTACGTGCGTCCTGGAGCCTTTGATTTGCATGTCTTCTCCTCGCTCGCGGCACGACCCGATAACGCCCGGACGGTTCGCGCCC
>DASRIK010000107.1:0-8733 GCA_035650035.1 Burkholderiales bacterium
GCGACCCGCTGCTCGATCACCTGCCAACCGGCGATCACCACCAGCACGGTGGTGAAGCTGTTCAGCAGGATGAGTAGCAGCGAGATGCCGTCGATGCCCAGGTGATAGTTCACCCGGAACGCTTCGATCCAGGGCTTCAACTCCATGAACTGGAAGCCCCGCGCCGTCGGGTCAAAGCCGAGATAAAGCGGGATCGTGACGAGAAAACCGAGGCCGGCGCCGACGAGCGCGATCACCCGAGCGGCTCCTGCATGCCGGTCCGGGCCTGTTATGAGCACTGCGAGGCCGGAGACGATCGGGACCCAGATCGCTAGCGAAAGTAGAGGGAGCCCGGACATTCTAGAAACCCGGAAGCATGCCAGAGAGGCGCGGCCCCATCACCATCAGGGTGAGGAGCATGAGGATGCCGAAGATCATCGCAAATGCGTAGTGATAGATGTAACCCGACTGCAGGTGACGCATCACGGCGGCAAGCCAGGCCACGACCCGCGCCGAACCGTTCACCATAATGCCGTCGATCACGCCTACGTCACCGCCCCGCCAGAGGCCGGTACCGACTTTCCGCGCACCCCCCGCGAACAGCCACGAATACAGCTCGTCGAAGCCGTATTTGCGATCGAGGATCGTGTAAATCAGCCCAAACTTGCGCGCAATGACAGCCGGCAGGTCACGGCGCACGAGATAGAGGTAAGCAGCGACCGCAATGCCGGCGAGCGCAAGCCAGAACGGGAGCGTGAACGGCGCGTGAGCCATCATGCCGATGACGCCGTGGAACTCCCGCGCCATCTGGCCAAGCACGTCGTGCTCCGGGGCGACCACGATCGAGTTGCCGAAGTAGCCGCCGAAGAGCACCGGGCCGATCACCCAGCCGGCCGCAATCGACGGAATCGCGAGCAGGATGAGCGGGATCGTCACGACCGCGGGTGATTCGTGCGGCTCGTGCACAGGATGTGCGTGCGCATCGTGCTTTCCTTCGTCGTGCTCGGTGAGCGCGTGCTCGCCGTGGCCATGCTCGCCTCGCATATCCGGGACCGGCGGTTCCCTGAAGCGCTCGGGACCGTGGAACGTCATGAAAATCAGCCGGAACGTATAGAGCGCGGTCACGAAAACGGTCGCGGCGACGCAGAAGTACGCGAAGCCTGCGCCAGGAGTCGTCGACAGGCGCGCCGCTTCGATGATGGATTCCTTGGAGAAGAAGCCCGCCAGCCCCGGCACCCCCGCGCTGGAGAGCGCTGCAACCAGCATGGTGATGTAGGTGATCGGCATGTATTTTCTGAGCCCGCCCATGCGCCGCATGTCCTGCTCGTGATGCAGTGCGATGATCACGGAGCCCGCGCCGAGGAAGAGCACGGCTTTGAAGAAAGCGTGCGTGACGAGATGAAACATTCCGGCCGCGTAAGCCGACGCGCCGAGTGCGACCGTCATGTAGCCGAGCTGCGAAAGGGTCGAATACGCAACGACGCGCTTGATGTCGTTCTGGACGATGGCGACCAGCGCCATGAAGAAAGCGGTGATTGCCCCGATCACCATCACCACCGATAGCGCCGTCTCGGATAGCTCGTAGAGCGGCGACATGCGGGCCACCATGAAAATACCCGCGGTCACCATCGTGGCGGCGTGGATCAGCGCCGAGATCGGCGTCGGCCCTTCCATCGAATCCGGCAGCCACACGTGCAGCGGGAATTGCGCCGACTTGCCCATGGCTCCGATGAAAAGCAGGATGCAGATGACCGCGAGCAGGGCCCAGGGCGCGCCCGGAATGATCTCGATCGTATTGCCCGCCAGCGTGCGCGCATTCGCGAACACCGCCGCGTAATCGAGCGTGCCGAAATACATCAGGATGAGACCGATGCCGAGCAGGAAGCCGAAATCGCCGACGCGGTTCACCAGGAACGCTTTCAGGTTCGCGTATATCGCGGTCGGACGCGTGTACCAGAAGCCGATCAGGAGATAGGACACGAGACCGACGGCCTCCCAGCCAAAGAAAAGCTGCAGGAAGTTGTTGCTCATGACCAGCATGAGCATCGAAAACGTGAAAAGCGAGATGTACGAAAAGAACCGCTGATAACCGGGATCGTCGGCCATGTAGCCGATCGTGTACACGTGGACCATCAGCGACACGAAGGAGACGACCAGCATCATGGTCGCGGACAGCCGGTCGATCAGAAAGCCGATTTCGAAGCTGTTATTGCCGGACGTGAGCCACGTGTAGACGGTGCCGTTGTAGAAGTTGCCGTGGAGGACGTCGTAGAAGACGATGGCGGATGCCACGGTGCATACGATCATCCCGATTATGGTCACCCAGTGCGCGCCGCGGCGGCCGATCGCCCAGCCGAAGAGGCCCGCGATGATCGCGCCGGCTAAGGGGGCGAGAGGAACGACGAGGTAGATTTTTTGCATTGTTGTCATCGTTACTCGCCTCTCATCCTTTCAGGCGGTCCAGATCTTCGACATGTATCGTGCTTAAGTTTCGGAACAGGACCACCAGGATCGCAAGGCCGATCGCGGACTCTGCCGCGGCCACGGTCAGAATGAAAAAGACGAATACCTGACCCGCCGCGTCATCGAGGAAATGCGAAAACGCGACGAAGTTCATGTTCACCGCGAGCAGCATGAGCTCGATCGCCATGAGCAGCACGATTACGTTCTTGCGATTGAGGAAAATGCCTATGATGGCGATCGCGAAGAGAATCGCGGCGAGCACGAGGTAATGGGAAAGCGAGATCACGCTTCCTCGCTCCGCCGTTCGGCAGGCATCGGCACGATACGCACTCGGTCCTCACGCCGGACCCTGACAGCGCTCACCGGATCGACGTACTTGCTGTCCTTGCGCCGGCGCAGGGTGAGCGCGATCGCAGCCACGATCGCGACGAGCAGAATCACAGCAGCGATTTCGAACGCGTACACGTACTCGGTGTAGACGAGCCGTCCCAGCTCTTTCGTATTGCTGTACCCCTCCGGCAACGGCTCGGGAATCGGAGCGCCCTCGAGACCGAAGTAGCCGCGCGCGAGGATGAGGGCCATCTCCGCGACGAGCAGCAGCGCAACCAGCGCGCCGAGCGGCAGGTATCGCCAGAACCCCACGCGCATGCGCGCGAGGTTGATGTCCAGCATCATGACCACGAAAAGGAACAGCACCATGACCGCCCCGACGTATACGAGCACCAGCGTGATCGCTAGGAACTCCGCCTGAAGCTGCAGCCAGATGCCGGCGGAAGTGAAGAAAGCGAGCACGAGAAAGAGCGCCGCATGCACGGGGTTACGCGATGTGATGACGCGCAGCGCCGCGAATACGAGCACGGCGGAGAAGAAGTAGAAGACGAAGGTCTGGAAAGTCATTTAGCGATACGGCGCATCGGCCTCACGGTCCCTGGCGAGCTGCTCCTCATAGAGGTCTCCGATCGCGAGCAGCATCGGCTTCGTATAGATGAGATCGCCGCGCTTCTCGCCGTGATATTCCAGGATGCGTGTCTCCACGATCGAATCGACCGGGCACGACTCCTCGCAGAAACCGCAGAAAATGCATTTCGTGAGATCGATGTCGTAGTGGGTCGTGCGGCGGGTGCCGTCCGGGCGCTCTTCGGATTCGATCGTGATGGCGAGCGCGGGGCATACGGCCTCGCAGAGCTTGCACGCGATGCAGCGCTCCTCGCCGTTGGGATAGCGCCGCAACGCGTGGAGACCGCGAAATCGCGGGCTTTGCGGCGTTTTCTCCTCCGGAAACTGCACGGTGATCTTGCGGGCGAAGAGATGCCGGCCCGTGAGCATCATGCCTTTGACGAGCTCGGTGAGCAGAAATGTACGGAAGAAATCGCGGACGCGCGTCATGGCGAGCCTATTGCCACCAGACCCAGAGCGGCGTCTGCATCCAGATGCCGAGGACTACGATCCATACGAGGGTGACCGGGATGAACACTTTCCAGCCGAGCCGCATGATCTGATCATAGCGATAGCGCGGAAACGTGGCGCGGAACCAGAGAAAGCTCGATACGACCAGGAAGAGCTTGAGGAACAGCCATGCGGGGTGCGGAGCGCCGAGGATCGGCCACGACGCAGGAAACGGCGAAAGCCAGCCACCCAGGAACATGATCGAGCACAACGCCGAGATCAGGATCATGTTGGCGTATTCCGCGAGGAAGAAAACCGCGAACGCCATACCGGAATACTCGACGTGGAACCCGGCGACGATTTCCGACTCGCCCTCCGCAACGTCGAACGGCGCGCGGTTGGTCTCCGCGACGCCGGCGATGAGATACGTGAGAAACAGCGGGAAAAGCGGCAACAGGAACCAGTTCAGGAGACCGTAGCTGCCCTCCTGCCCTTTCACTATGTCACCGAAGTTCAGGCTTTGCGCGGCCATCAGCACGCCGACCAGCGCGAAACCCATGGCGATCTCGTAGGACACGATCTGCGCAGCCGAGCGCATCGCGCCGAGAAACGCGTATTTGGAATTCGACGCCCAGCCGGCGATGATCACGCCGTAGACGCCCATCGAGGTCATCGCGAGGATGTAAAGAAGCGATGCGTCGATGTTCGAGAGCACGAGCTCGGGCGAAAACGGCACGACCGCCCACGCGGCGAGCGCGGGCATGATCGCCATCACCGGTGCGAGCACGAAAAGAAACTTGTTCGCGCCGGACGGGACGATGATTTCCTTCAGGAGAAGCTTCAACCCGTCGGCGATCGGCTGCAGCAAACCCAGAGGCCCGACACGGTTGGGGCCGATGCGCACCTGGATCCAGCCGATGAACTTGCGCTCCCACAGCGTCAGATACGCGACCGCCAGCATGAGCGGCGCGATGATTGCGACGATCTTCGCGAGCGTCCAGACGGCCGGCCAGGTCGGTCCGAAAAGCTGCTCGAGCGTGCCGAGAAGCTCCATCGCTATACCGCCACTTTCTGCTCGCCCGCCACGCGTTCGGCCGACACCGGACCGAACATCGCGCCGAGCGTAGCCGTCTCCGGCCGCGCGGCCGCAAGGCGGATGCATTCATCCGGCAGGCGCTCGTCCACCCCGACGGGGACGAGCGCTTCGCCGCCCGCCTGGCGCACCCGCAGGAAATCGCCTGCCACGAGGCCCAGGCGCTGATACAGCGCCGGGCTGACCCAGGCTACGGGCGGCTGCGCGTGCCGGGTTTTCTGCAGGGGCGTCGAACGGCGAACGAGAGGATCGGTCGAGTACATCGGCACTTCGCCGATGCGCTGCAGCCCACCACCCATCGCCGCGGAATTCGCACCGCTCGGCGTGACGGCAGTGCGGTTGGATAGACGTGAGGCGATTTCGCCTTCCCGTAGCGCTTCACGCTTCACCGCATCTGCACTGTCGTGCTCGAAACCCGAAAGGCCAAGCAGGTTGCCGAGCACCCGCAGCACTTTCCACCCCGGACGCGCCTCGCCGAGCGGCTGCACGCAACCGGTAAAGCTCTGGACGGTGCCTTCCATATTGATGAACGTGCCGGCGGTCTCGGTAAACGGGCCGATCGGCAGCATCAAGTGTGCGTACTCGAGCGCCGCGCGATGCTCGAACGGACTGATCGCGACAACGAGCTCCGCCTGTTTCAGCGCCGCAAGCGTGCGCGCCGGATCGTGGGTGTCGAGGTCGGCCTCGACACCCAGCAGGAGATAAGTCTTGAGCGGCTCGGCGACCATCTGCGCCGCGTTCTTGCCCGCGCTGATTCCGAAGGGCACGGCGCCGGCGATATAGCCGCCGACGGTGTTCGCAGCTTCTGCGAGCACTCCCAGCCGCGCACCTGTGACGTCGGCGAGCGCCTGCGCAAGCGCATGTAACGTCGCAGCCTGCGGGTGGTGCTGCGCCAGGTTTCCGAGGAATATCGCAGAAGCAGTACCGGCGCCGAAACCTCGCGCGAGGTTCTGCGCCAATTCATTATCCGGGACCGCATCGACCATCGAGCGGACGCTCTCGGGCACGGCCACGTTGCGGCTGGCCGCCGCAGCTTTCACGAGCTGGGCGAGCGTTGCCGCCATCGACACGGGCGGCACGATCGCCTTATACGCAACCGGCATGAGCAGGTCGTCGTCGACCGGGTTGAGCACCGAGAGCTCGAGACCTTTTTTCGTTGCCTGACGCAAACGGTGCGCGATGAGCGGATGCTCCGCCCGAAGCGCGCTGCCGATGACGAGCACGCGGTCGAGCCGACCGAGATCGGCGATTTTCATCCCCAGCCACGGCGCACCCTGGAGCTTCCCGTCGGCGCTGAAGTCGGACTGGCGCAGACGGAAATCCACGTTGCCCGACCCGAGCGCGCGCACGAGCTTCTGGGTGAGATACAGCTCTTCCAGCGTCTGATGCGGCGAGGCGAGCGCACCGATCGACTGCGGTCCGTACTGCTCGCGTATGGTTTTCAGCTTACCGGCGATGAATTCGAGCGCGGTCTGCCACTCTACAGGTTCCCACACGCCGCCCTTCGGGCCTTCGCCACGTCTCATCATCGGACGCGCAAGACGCCGCTCCGAGTTGAGCCCCTCGTAGGCGAAACGGTCCCTGTCGGATAGCCAGCACTCGTTTATCGCCTCGTTTTCACGGGGCAGCACCCGCATCACGCGGTTCTGCTTCACCTGCACGATCAGGTTCGAGCCCAGACCATCGTGTGGGCTTACCGAGACGCGCCGCGTGAGCTCCCAGGTCCGCGTGCTGTAGCGGAAAGGCTTCGAAGTGAGCGCGCCGACCGGGCACAGGTCGATCACGTTTCCGGAAAGCTCGGAGTCGACCGTCTTTCCCACGAACGTGATGATCTCCGCGTGCTCGCCGCGGCCGATCATGCCGAGCTCCATCACGCCGGCGATCTCCTGCCCGAAGCGGACGCAGCGCGTGCAATGGATGCACCGCGTCATGTCCGTCGAGATGAGCGGACCGAGGTTCTTGTTCACGACGACACGCTTGTCTTCTTCGTAGCGCGAGCCGCTGGACCCATAACCGACCGCCAGATCCTGCAGCTGGCACTCACCGCCCTGGTCGCAGATCGGGCAATCGAGCGGATGGTTGATGAGCAGAAACTCCATCACACCTTTCTGTGCATCCACCGCGAGATCGGAATGCGTCCAGACTTTCATGCCTTTCGTCACCGGCGTAGCGCAGGCCGGCAGCGGCTTGGGCGCTTTCTCCACCTGAACGAGGCACATCCGGCAGTTCGCCGCAATCGAGAGCTTCTTGTGATAGCAGAAGTGCGGCACGTAAATGCCGAGCAGGTTGGCAGCATCCATGATGGTGCTGCCTTCGGGCATTTCGAGCTGGCGGCCGTCGATCTCTAAATCAATTGCCATGGGGTCTCAAGGCTGAACCGCTCATACGTAGTGCGGCACAAGACATTTCTTGTGCTCGATGTGGTATTCGAACTCTTCCCGGAAATGCTTGATGAAGGCACGCACCGGCATCGCCGCCGCATCCCCCAGGGCGCAGATCGTGCGGCCCTGGATGTTGTCGGCGACTTCGTTCAGCAGGTCGAGGTCCTCGCGCCTGCCCTTGCCGTACTCGATACGGTCGATCATCCGGTACAGCCAACCCGTACCTTCGCGGCAAGGCGTGCACTGGCCGCAGGACTCCTCGTAGTAGAAGTACGCGAGCCGCAGCAGGCAGCGCACCATGCAGCGCGTCTCGTCCATGACGATCACCGCGCCGGAGCCGAGCATCGAGCCGGCCTTCGCGATCGAGTCGTAATCCATGTCGGTCGCCATCATCACATCGGCCGGGAGCACCGGCATGGACGAGCCGCCCGGGATCACAGCTTTCAGCTTCTTGCCGCCACGCATGCCGCCTGCCATCTCGAGCAGTTTCGGAAAAGGCGTGCCGAGCCGCACTTCATAATTCCCCGGCCGCCCGACGTCTCCCGACACCGAAAAGATTTTCGTGCCGCCGTTGTTGGGCTTTCCAAGATTCAGGAACGCAGCCGCGCCGTTCATGATGATCCAGGGCACGGCGGCGAACGTCTCGGTGTTGTTGATGGTCGTCGGCTTGCCGTACAACCCGTAGCTCGCAGGGAACGGCGGCTTGAACCGCGGCTGTCCTTTCTTGCCCTCGAGCGATTCGAGCAGCGCAGTCTCCTCGCCGCAGATGTACGCGCCCCAGCCGTGATGTGCGTACAGCTCGAAGCTGAAAGGTCCTCCCAGGATGTTCTGACCGAGATAGCCGGCGGCACGCGCTTCCGCGAGCGCTTCCTCGAATTGTTCGTAGATATCCCAGATCTCGCCGTGAATATAGTTGTATCCGACCGGCGTGCCCATCGCATATCCCGCGATGATCATGCCTTCGATGACGATGTGCGGGTTGTAGCGCAGCAGATCGCGGTCCTTGAACGTGCCGGGCTCGCCTTCGTCGGAATTGCACACGACGTATTTCATGCCGGCGTAGTTCTTCGGCATGAACGTCCACTTCAGCCCCGTCGGAAAACCCGCGCCGCCGCGGCCGCGCAGTGCCGAGGCTTTGACTTCGTTCGTGACCTGCTCCGGCGTAAGTCCTTCCGAAAGGATTTTGCGCAGCGCCTGGTAGCCGCCGCGCGCCTCGTAATCCTTCAGGCGCCAGTTGAGGCCGTTCAGCCCCTTCATGAGAACGGCATCGGGGCCGAAAACTTCTTCGCCCGCGAAAGGCGGAACGGGCAGGCCCATCAGTCGAGCTCCTTCAGAAGCTGATCGAGGTTCTCAGGCGACATTGCACAAAGCATGCGTTTGTTGTTGTGCAGGAAAACCGGGGCATCACCGCATGCGCCGAAACACTCGCCC
>DASRIK010000108.1:0-5285 GCA_035650035.1 Burkholderiales bacterium
CGTACAGCCCCAGGCTCACGGCGAGATACTCGGGACTGCCGCCGGAGAACGGGTGATCCCGGATGAGAAGCTCGATGGCCGGGTAGCCGGCGATCGCGATCGTGAGCGCGGGGCCCATACCGCAATACCACGTTGCGAGCAGGATCGCGATGAACACCGTCGGATGAGACAGGGTGTTGCCGAGACCTGCGCTGAGGGCGATGCGTAGGGCGACGGCAAAGGCGAGAAAGCCGAACGCTATCGCGTAACGCGCGAGCGGCCCGGAAGGCGGTGACTTGGCGAGCGCATCGGGTATGAGGTAACGCCTGCGCATGGGCGATCAGAGGCTGAAAAACAAATCTGTTCGCTGCTTCAAGGAAAGCCCTGACCGCCGCTCCGGCGCTGTTTCGCGGAAGTCGCAACGCTACTGGCGTCGCAGTCCCGCGGGCTTGATCGAGGTCAACACAGTGGCCGTGTCACATCGTGCAATACCGTCGTGCGTTCACGATCAATGGGAAAGCGCGATCTGTCCGGATAAGCCGGACAAAATTTGAGACTGTGCAATTGGCGGGCCGCCTCGCACGCTGGACCTTCCGTCGCACACGCGCCAGGGCTGCGAGGGGCTACGAGCGTTTCGTCCGGTCCGGCGGCGTCAACGCCGGGCGCTGTGCATCCGCTGCGGTGCGGTGGCGGCGGCGGCTTCCTGCATGAGCGCGGCGCAGTCGCTGTCCTGTGCCCCACCGAAGTCGATCAACGGGATGAGCGCCCCCAGGCCGCCGGTGACCCACCCCAGCGCAACCGCGGCCGCGCCGCGCCCCGCAGCGCGCGGTATGTCGGGCCCGACCTTGGGGTTCTTGAAGGTGCCCTTGATGTTGATGGGTCCGCGCAGCGCGACGAGGCTGAAGCCCTTCGACTTGGACACGAGCTTGAGATCCAGCGACTCGTCGGCGAAATTGACGCCGCCCGTCCCGGTGATCACTGCCTTGCCCGTGTCGAGCACCAGCGTTTGCACGTTGAACTCGCCTTGCACGCCTTTGAGGTGTGTCACCATGCAGCGCACCGGCAGCTGCCGGTCGCCCGTCAGCAGCACCGGGATCGCATTCGCGACGTCGAGGTTCATGAGACGTACGAGCAGCTCGCTCACCGACCCGCCTTCCATCATGACCGCGGAGTCGCCGCTCGCCTGCGCGAGCATTGCCGCCACTGAATTGCCGGTGGTGTCGGCCTTGATGCGGCCGGTGATTACACCGGCGTTTGCCTGACTCAACTTGAAGCCGGGGAAAAGTTTCTCGAGCCGCAGTTTCTTCACCGCGATGTCCGCCCGCGTCCTGATCACCTGCTGACGCGCATCCATGCGGATCTGCGACACGAGATTGCCGCCGGCCACGCCGAAGTTGAGCGGCTCGAGCGTGAGCACGCCGTCGTTCAGCTTGAGCGTCGCCGTAATTTTTTCGAGCGGCAGCTTCTCCGTAACGACGCGTTCCCCGCGAAACTTCACGTTCGCGTTTGCGACGCGCAGCTTCTCGAGACTGAAAGGCTCCTGTGGCAGCACGCGGTCGGGCGGCGGAGGTTTCGGGCTCGGCTTCGCGTTTCCGCGGTCCGCGCCGACGAATCCGCCGAGGTCTTTCATGTCGAGGTTGCGTGACACGAGATCGGCGGTGATGAGCTGCGGCTTCTGACCGCGGTCGACGGCGAAATCGCCGGAGAGATCGCTGTTACCCACGCGGCCTGCGAAGCGCCTGAACTTCCACACGTCGCCGGTATGGTTCAGATGGCCGCTCAGCCGGTACGGCGGGGTCGGCGGCAACGGCACGCCGACGATCGGAAAAAGCTGAGCGAGATCGGCGCCTTCGAGATGGAAATTCAAGTCTTCGCCTTTGAGTTGCAGCGGATCGATGAGCGTGCCGTCGACACGCGCTCTCGTCGAACCGACGACGGCTCTCATGCGGATCGGATACGGACGGTCGGCCGAAGAAAGCGCGAGGACACTGCCGACGACGCCGTCCACCGCTCCCTGCATGCCTTTGATCGTGCCGCGCCCCGCGACTTTGAGCATGCCGGCATCCTTCTGATCTGCCGGAACGGTCGAGACCTCGGTGGCGAAATCGGTCTTGATCGTGGGGTCGCGATAAGTGATGCGGGCGCGCTCCAACGTGAGTGCGCCGACCGCCGGCGGCTCGCGCGGGTCGTTCTTCTTCTCGTTGTCGAACGTCCAGTTTGCGTTGCCGTCGGCATTGCGTTCGAGAACGACGCGCGCGTCGGTGAGATTCAGCTCCGGCAGAACGATGCGCCCGCGCCACAGCGCCAATGGATCGACGGTGAAATCGAGACGGCCGATCTCCGCCATCGACGCTTCCTTCGCCCACGGTGCGTTTCCGAGCACCAGCCCGTCCACCGTGATGCGCGGCGTACGGGCGAGTCGCACATGCAGGTCACCGTTGATCGCAAACGTCCGGCCGGTAGCCTGCTCCACGCGCTTGGCGATAGGCCCCCGCAACATGTTCCATTCGAATATGTATATGCCTGCTGCGACGAGCGCAACGAACACGGATAGAGAGACCAGCCATCGCTTCTTCGCGCGAGTCATGAGTGTCGCCTAGGGGCTACAAGTGAACGATTGCTGCGGCGAACCTGTCACTTGGACCGCCGACGGGCCGCCCGCGTTCGTCTATTGATAACGCGAGCGCATCCGCATATCGTCCGATCTGAACACCGAAGCAGCTGCTATGCCCGATACATACACGCGTCGCCGGCCCGAACTTGTCGAAATCGCTGCCTGGGCGCTGATGGCCACCGCGCTGGTGCTCGTGCTGCGTCTGCACTTGCTGTCGGCGCTCTTCGCGGGTCTGCTCGTGTTCGAGCTGGTGCACATCATCGCGCCGAAGCTGCAGCGGAGGCTTTCGGGGCGCGGACCGCAGATGGTCGCAGTCGCAATCCTGTCCGCTGTGATCATCGGGCTGATCGGCGCACTGGCGGTGGGTACGATCGCATTCATGCGAAGCGAAGCGGGAAGCTTTCCCGCGCTGCTGAGCAAGATGGCTGAGATCATCGAAAGCGCGCGGGCTGCGTTGCCGCCGTGGCTGGTGCAGTACCTGCCGGATGAGGAAGCCGACTTGCGCGCGTCTTCGACTGAATGGCTGCGCGAGCATGCGGCAGAGCTGCGCCTCATGGGCGCGGAAACGCTCCGCGTCTCCGTCCATATGCTCATCGGGATGGTGATCGGCGCCATGCTCGCGCTACGCGAAGCGGTCGCGGGCACCGCACAGCGTCCGCTCGCCTATGCGGTTTCGATGCAGGCCGAGAAGCTGGGCGATGCATTCCGGCGCGTCGTCTTCGCGCAGGTGCGCATTTCGCTTCTCAACACCATGTTCACGGCGATCTACCTGGCCGTCGTCCTCCCGCTTTTTGGTATCAACCTCCCGCTCACGAAGACGATGATCGTGATCACGTTCGTGGCGGGACTGTTGCCGGTCGTCGGCAACCTGATATCGAACACTGTCATCGTGATCGTGAGCCTCGGCTACTCGATCCACGTGGCGATCGCCTCGCTCGTGTTTCTCGTCGTCATCCACAAGCTCGAATACTTTCTCAACGCGAAAATCATCGGCTCCCGCATCCAGTCGCGCGCCTGGGAGCTCCTGATCGCGATGCTGGCGATGGAGGCCGCTTTTGGGCTCGCCGGCGTGGTCGCGGCACCGATCTACTACGCGTACGTGAAGGCGGAGCTCGCGGAGCGCGGACTCGTTTAGCCTGACCGGGGTTCGTTGCACGCGCAGCGGCGTGAGACGCGCAGCAGATATTTTGTGACGAAATGTTTCTGAAGCTTGTATTTGCCCGCCGCTGCGGTAGTCTCATCGGCCATGTTAGGCGCATTCACTCGTGATATCCGCCTGTTGTGCGGCGTGGCGGTCCTGGCACTGACCGCCGGCTGCCAGTATCCCGGCGGCGCGCCGAGCTCCGGCGCCGGCGCCGAGCCGCGCTTCACGACGGCCGAAAGCCGGCTTGCTCTGCTCGACCGCATCACGTGGGGTGTGAGCGCGTCCTCGGCGCACGCGATCGAAGCAAGCGGCGCGGAACGTTACATCGAGCAGCAGTTGAGGCCCATCCCGGCGGCCTTGCCGCCGCCTGTGCAGGCGCAAATCGATGGTATGACGATTTCGCAGCGATCGCTCGACGAGCTTCTCTTCGAGGTCGAGAAGCGGCGACGCGGTGCGCTCGCGATTCAGGAGCCGGACGATCGAAGAGCGGCTCAGCGGGCCTACCAGCAGGAGCTCACACGGCTCGGTCGTGAAGCTGCGACGCGATCGGTGCTGCGGGCGGTCTATTCGCCGAATCAGCTGCACGAGCAGATGACGTGGTTCTGGATGAACCACTTCAACGTCTTCCAGTTCAAGGGCAATGTCCGCGCGATGGTCGGCGACTACGAAGAGAATGCAATACGGCCGCACGCGCTCGGACGCTTTCGTACGCTCCTCGGCGCCACCGCCCGGCACCCTGCGATGCTGCGTTACCTCGACAACGTGCAGAACGCGGCGAATCGCATCAACGAGAATTACGCACGCGAGTTGATGGAGCTGCACACGCTGGGCGCCGACGGCGGCTACACGCAGGAAGATGTCCAGGAGCTCGCGCGTGTTCTGACCGGCGTCGGTTTCGTGCTCACGCCAAACGTGCCGAAGGTGCGCCCGGACCGGCAGGCGGACTACGTGCGGCAGGGTGCTTTCGAGTTCAATCCGAACCGTCACGATTACGGCGACAAGATGTTTCTCGGCCAAATCGTGAAGGGCGCGGGATTGACCGAGCTCGATGAAGTGCTCGACCGGCTCGCGCGGCATCCTTCGACGGCGCGGTTCATCAGTCGCAAGCTTGCCGTCTATTTCGCGTCCGACGATCCGCCTGCAGAGCTTGTGGAGCGCATGGCCCGAACCTTCGAGTCGAGCGACGGTGACATCGCGGCAACGCTGCGAGTACTCCTCCGATCGCCGGAATTCGCTGCATCGCTCGGCCGCAAGTTCAAGGATCCGGTGCATTACGTACTGTCGGCTTTGCGCTTCGCCTACGACGAGAAGCCGATCGCCAATGCGGCCCTCGCGCTCCTGTGGCTGAATCGCATGGGGCAGGGACTCTATGGCCGCGAGACGCCGGACGGCTACCCACTCACGCAGGCGAGCTGGAGCAGTCCCGGACAGATGACCACGCGCTTCGAAGTTGCGCGCGCGATTGCCGCGGGCCAGGGCGCACTTTTGGGCGACGAAGCTATCAGCGCGAAGAGTACGGACGTGCCGCAGCTCTCGGGCAGCGCGCAT
>DASRIK010000109.1:0-3853 GCA_035650035.1 Burkholderiales bacterium
AATGGATGCGTCGATGGGAAACTCCTGTCCATTCGTGCGCACGCCGCTCAAAACCATGGTGCCGCCCATGCGCCGCATGGTCGAGCCGGCCTCGCCGAACCGCTTCACGTGCTCTCGATGCGCGAGCCGGTGGCGCGGAGGTACGAAGCGATCGATCGGCGAACCCACGGCTTCGGACGCGGAGCAGCCGAAAATTTTTTCGGCGGCGGCGTTGAACAAAACGATGTTCTGGTTTTCGTCGATGGTAATGAGCGCGTCCATCGCCGATGCGATGATGGAATTCAGCCGCGCTTCGTTCTCCGCGAGGTTGCCCAGCAGTGATTCGGTGACGCGCAGCTGGCGGCCCAGCAGGAACGTGCCGGTCGCGATGAGGGCGCCGAAAACAAGCGCACCGAGGCTGATGACGAGCGCAGCCTGCTTCCAGGGCGCAAGTATCTCGGCGACGGGGGAAGAAATGACGACGAGCAGCGGAAAATCCCGCACCTTACGATAAGCGAGCAGGCGCTCGTCCGACTCGATAATACCCGCGGCCTTCATCGCGCCCGACGCACCGCCCTGACGCGCATGCGGGAAGAGGGGGTGTTGCGCGTAACTGCGCCCCGCACCGCCCTGGACACTCGGCAGTGCGGCGAGCAGCGTTCCGTCCTGACGGAAGAGCAGTACGCGGCCGCTGTAGCCGAGCTCGAGACTCGCGTGGAGGTCGACGAAAAGCGATTCGACGAGCTGGTGGGGCGCCGAGCGGTCGGCAGGATCTTTGTTGACCCCGCCGGCAACGTCCCGGAGTGCCGGGTCGGCGCGGCGCAGCGCAAGACGCGTGTGCTCGGCCAGCACGACCGCGAAATTGTCGAGATGGAGCTCGGCAGCGCGGTACGTGCTTTCACGATCCCGCAGAATGAGCCACGCGGCAGCCAGCGCCGTCAGCGCGACGAGCAGAAAGCCGATGACAGGGACTGCTTTGCGGGCCTTCTCCTGGACGGAAATGCGGGCAGGCACGAGCTCTCGGGCGGTAAATAGGGGATCAGGCGGGCTGCATTATAGCTTGTGACGTTTTTCCGCCTCACGGCGGGGCGCTTCGGGCTCGGCCGACCGCCTTTTGATCGAGATCAATCGTGTTCCCGAACCGGAGCCCTACGATGGATGTCTGAGATTTGCTTAGGCAATGGGCTTTCCCTAAACTTCCCGCGCGATGTCCAACAGACAGTCGAAACGACGAACCACCGCAGTGCTGACCGCAGTTCTGCTGTTGTTCTGCCAGGTCGCGTTCGCGGCGCAGGCGTGCGCGAATCACCTTACAGCTGCCGTGGAAGCGGCCGTTGCGCCTTGTCATCATGCCGCGGAGTCCGACGGCTCCACGCCGCCCACCGGCGCTGCCCGCTCGGGCTGCGAAGCACCCGCGCTTGCGTCAGAAAGTTTGAACCTGCCGGTCACGCTCGCGGCCCCGCTTCCGGGGCCGCCGCACGGCATACTCGTTCCGTTTGCGGCGCAGACCTGGCAGCCCCCCACACTCGCCGGCCTCACGCACTGTCACTCGCCTCCACTCACGATCCTCCACTGCCGTCTCCTGAATTAGCCTCCGCACCGGCCGCGGCGCCGCGGGTGCGGCGTCGCGCTTGTCGCTCACGCCATGCGGAGGATCCATGTCCCTTATTCGAGCGCCCGAGGCACGAGCCTGCGGACGCGTCACATGTAGTCTGATTCTGCTGCTCGCGGCGCTCGCGCCGGCGACTGCGGCCCAGTTCTATGGCGGCGGACCGATACGCTTTGCGGCCGCTGTCGTCGACAGTCACACGACCGGCACGCACGCCACCCCGCTCGAGCAACTTATCGCGGAGGCGATCGAGAACAACCCCGAGCTTCGTGCCGCGCGCAAGGAGACCGAAGCCGCGGCACAGCGCATCGCGCCTGCAAGCGCTCTCGAAGATCCGATGCTGGAGGCAGGCGTGCTCAATTTACCCGTCCGGACCTTCAGCTTCAGCCGCGAAGACATGACCATGAAAATGCTGGGACTCTCCCAGCGGATACCGTACCCGGGCAAGCGAGCGCTACGGCGCGACGTGGCGCAGCTCGATTCCGAAGCGGTCACGCATGCATATGCCGAGGCCGTGAACCGCGTGGTCCGCGACACGCGAGTCGCCTATTACGACTTTGCACTGGTGACCGCGTCGATGCGGCTCGTGGATCAGAACCGCGCGATTCTCAGGCAGCTCATGAAAGTGGCCGACGCACGGTACTCGGTCGGACAAGGCAACCAGGTCGACGTACTGCGCGCACAGACGCAGCTTTCGAAAATGTCCGAGGAGCTGCTGAAGCTCGAGCGCGAGTACAACGTATACAGCGCCGAGCTGGGCCACGCACTCGGACGGCCGACCTCGGCGGGGGCGGTGCAAGCGGTGCTCGAGTTGCGCGAGCGGGCAGTCGATTTCGTCAAACTGCGCGACCAGGCTCTGCAACAGCGGCCACAGCTTCTCGCGCTGAAAGCGATCGCAGAGCGCAACCAGCGCGCGATCGACGTGGCGAAGAACGACCGCTATCCCGATTTCGACGTCCGCTTCTCATACGGGCAGCGCGACAGCATGCCCGACGGCGCGCGGCGCTCCGATCTGGTGAGCGTCACGGTCGCGATGAACCTGCCGGTGTGGCGGCAGAGCAAGACGGAGCCCAAGATCGCCGAAGCGGTTGCGCTGCAAGAGCAGGCCGCGAGCATGCTGGAAGCCCAATCTCACGAGACGTACCGCAAGCTGCATCAGCAGATCGCGACCGCGGAGCAGGGCCTGAAAGCCGTGCGACTCTATCGAAACGAGCTCATCCCGCAGTCGCGGCTCACAGTGGAAGCAGCGACAGCCGCGTATCAGGTGGGCCGCAGCGAGTTCGCGTTGCTCCTCGACAATCAGATGGCCGTGTTGAGCCTGCAACTCGCGGAAGTCACCGCCATCGCAAGTTACAACAAGGCGCTTGCGGAGATCGACTTCATCTCGGGCCGCAGGCCCGCCCAACTTGCGTCTGCGCGGGGAGAAGCCAAATGAACGCCTACGCAAAAGCAACCTTGGTCGTCGTTGCAGTCGCAGCCGCTTCGGCTGCCGGCTACTGGTGGGGGAGCCGAAACGCCCGCGCGCCCGCCGCGCTCGACAGAGAAGCTGTGGCGCCTGCGACGCAGGCAAAAGGGCAGAAGAAAGTCCTCTACTACCGTAATCCCATGGGTCTTCCCGACACCTCACCGGTCCCGAAGAAAGATCCGATGGGTATGGATTACATCCCCGTGTACGAGGGCGAAGAGCCGCAATCGAACGGACGCGAGATCCGCGTAAGTATGGAAAAGGTGCAACGACTGGGCGTGAGGACCGAAACGGTCGGCCGGCGCGAGCTCACGCAAACCGTGCGTGCCGTAGGCACCCTGCAGATCGACGAGCGGCGCATCAACACGGTCGCGCCGAAGTTCGAAGGCTGGATCGAACGCCTCGACGTCGGCACGACCGGCCAGCAGGTTGCGCGCGGCCAGCCGCTCATGGAGGTCTACAGCCCTGATCTCGTGACGGCGCAACAGGAATATCTCATCGCGGCGCGCGGGATGCAGGCGGTGAAAGATGCGAGTCCCGAAATACAGGCGAGCATGAAGCAGCTCATGGCGAGCGCACTCATGCGGCTTCGCAATTGGGACATTTCCGAGCAGGAGCTGCAAAGGCTCGAACGCGAAGGAACGATGCGACGCACCGTGACCCTGCGCTCGCCGGTGAGCGGGGTCGTCGTCGAAAAGCCTGCCCTGAAAGGGATGCGCTTCATGCCGGGCGAAGCGCTGTATCAGATCTCCGATCTCTCATCTTTGTGGGTCGTCGCGGACGTATTCGAGCAGGATCTC
>DASRIK010000110.1:0-8362 GCA_035650035.1 Burkholderiales bacterium
GTATTCGCGCTCGAGGCGCTCCTGCACGATGTCCATGTGCAGCAGCCCTAGAAAGCCGCACCGGAATCCGAAGCCGAGCGCCTGCGACGACTCCGGCTCGTAACGGAGGGACGCGTCGTTCAGATGCAGCTTTTCGAGCGCGTCGCGCAGTGCGTCGTATTCGTTCGAGTCGACGGGGTAGAGCCCGGCAAAGACCTGCGGCTTGATCTCCTTGAAGCCCGGCAGCGGTTCCCCGGCGGGCGCGTCCGCTCCTGTCAGCGTGTCGCCCACACGTGCTGCTTTGAGCTCCTTGATGCCCGCAATGACGAAGCCCACTTCGCCGGCTGACAGCTCCGCCTTGGGCCGCGACTTCGGCGTGAAAACGCCGACCTGCTCGCAAAGGTAATTCGCCTCCGTGGACATGAAGAGAATGCGGTCCTTCGGACGCAGCACGCCGTCGACCACGCGGACCAGCATGACGACGCCGACATAGTTATCGAACCACGAGTCGATGATCAGCGCTTTCAGCGGTTTCGCCGGATCGCCTTCCGGCGGCGGAACGCGCTCGATCACCGCCTCGAGCAGTTCGGTCACGCCCTCGCCTGTCTTCGCGCTCACCTTGAGGGCGTCCTGCGCGGGGATGCCGATGATGTCTTCGATCTCGGCGATCACGCGCACGGGGTCCGCCTGCGGAAGGTCCATCTTGTTGAGCGCGGGCACCACTTCGACCCCCTGCTCGATCGCGGTATAGCAGTTCGCAACCGTCTGCGCCTCGACACCCTGCGATGCATCGACGACGAGCAGCGCACCCTCGCAGGCCGAAAGCGACCTCGACACTTCGTACGAAAAGTCCACGTGCCCCGGGGTATCGATAAGGTTGAGCTGGTACGTCTTCCCGTCCCGCGCGGTGTAGGTAAGCGCCGCCGTCTGCGCCTTGATCGTGATGCCGCGCTCGCGCTCGAGATCCATCGAATCGAGGACCTGCGCCTCCATCTCGCGGTCCGAGAGACCGCCGCACGTCTGGATGAACCGATCGGCAAGTGTGGACTTGCCGTGGTCGATGTGTGCGATGATGGAAAAGTTGCGGATGTGCTGCATAGAAAACGGAAAATAGGGGACAGACCCCGGTTTCCGGTGAGGGTCTGTCCCCTATTTTCAGAGCGCCTACAAAGGTGCGGATTCTAGCCGATTTCGGCCCGCAACGCGTGCAGGCCGGGCATCACGTCATAGCAGAGATCGCAGTGCCTGGATGTATCGGCAGGCTCCGGCGAGCTCAATTGCCATCGATGCGGAACGGGATATAGAGCGAATTGCCGGCACGGCGGACGAGCAGCGCGACGATCCGCCCCTTCTCGACTTTCTCCATCATCTCGCGCAAATGCTCGATCGACTTCACGTCCTGGTTGTTCACAGCCGTGATGACGTCGCCTTTCCGGATGCCCGCGCGTGCGGCAGCACCCTGGACCTCGGTCACCAGGACACCGCTTTCGACCTTGAGCTCCTTCTTCTGCGCCTCCGTGAGCTCCACGAGCGACATGCCGAGCACGCCCGGCGTCGCCACCGGCGGTTTTCCGCTCCGCGGCTTCTGGCCGGCGCGATCGTCCTGTAGCTCAGCCACGACCACCGGAAAATCCCGGGTCGCCTTGTTGCGCCAGACCTGAACGGCTGCACGGCTCCCGGGTTTCGTGCCGCCAACGATGCGCGGCAGGTCCTCGGAGGATGTGACGGGTTTGCCGTCGAAGCGCAGGATCACGTCGCCTGCCTCGAGACCGGCCTTGTCCGCAGGACCGCCTTTCTCGATGGAGCTCACCAGCGCGCCTTGCGGCTTGGCGAGGCCAAAGCTGTCGGCCAGTTCCTTCGTAACGGGTTGTATGACTACGCCGATGCGACCGCGGATCACCCGTCCGACCGTCTTCAACTGCTCGACGATCTGGTTTGCGACATCGATGGGAATTGCGAAAGAGAGGCCCATGAAACCGCCGGTGCGGCTGTAGATCGCCGAGTTGATGCCGACGACTTCGCCCCTGAGATTGAAGAGCGGCCCGCCCGAGTTGCCGGGGTTCACGGCGACGTCGGTCTGAATGAACGGCACGAAATTCTCCTGCGGCAACGAACGGCCCTTCGCGCTCACGATGCCGGCCGTGACGGTGTTCTCGAAGCCGAACGGCGAGCCGATCGCGACGACCCACTCTCCGACGCGCAAGCGCTCGGGATTTCCGAAGCGCACGAACGGGAGGCCCGTCGCATCGATCTTGAGCAGCGCGATGTCAGTGCGGCGATCCGATCCGATCACCCGTGCCTTGAGCTCGCGTTTGTCGGTGAGCTTGATGGTGATCTCATCCGCCGCTTCGACGACGTGTGCATTGGTGAGCACGTATCCGTCGTTGCTGATGATGAATCCGGAGCCCAGCGACTGGGACTGGAACTCGCGCGGCGTTCCGGGGCCGGGTGTTCCGGGTATCCCGGGCGTTCCAGGTGTTCCGGGCGTGCCGGGACCCGGCATGAAACGGCGGAAGAATTCGTAGAGCGGATCGTCTTCCGGGATGTTCGGCAAACGCCCCGCCACGGGACTGCGGCTGGTTTGGGTGGTGCTGATGTTCACGACCGCATGGCCATGCTTCTCGACGAGGTCGGTGAAATCGGGGAGCTGCGCGGCAACCTGCAGCGGTACGAGGAAAATAAGCGCGAGAAGGTATCGCTTCAGCATGTCGATCTTCATTCCTTGTTTATTCTTGCAAGTGGCCCCTGGGGCACTGCAGCTATCTTAACGAGGCCGTGGTCGGCTTTTGTTCGAGAGAATTCGCGATCTGCATAAGCGTTGCGGTCGGCGCCTCGCCGAGCACCGTGACGATATGATTGCTCAGAGGCCGCGTATAGATATTTACGGCACCTTGCGACGACAGCGACGGTCCCTTGGTTTCGCGCATCGGCTCGATGAATACGGAGACTGCTGCGAGGCCGTCCGAAAGAACGATCTGGGAAACGGATGCGCCTCGGCCGCCGATCGAGCGCTTGGCTTCCATGAGCTTGCGGAAGCCGGGCAAGTGTCCGGTGACTGTCCAGCCGCTGTCGCTCGGTGTGGTGGCGGCAGCGGTGTAACCCGACCGCTCTACGCGCCAGTTCTGCGCTTTGCTCTTTTCCGCGTACTTCGATTTTACGCGGTCGCGGCTGAAGCTGCCGCCCATCGTAAGCTGGCTGAAAGCAAACGACTCCAGCGGCTCGCCTTTCTCGTTCAGCGTGTGGGCACGGAGTGGCAGGCCTGAACCGAGCTCCGCGCAGAAACGCCGGCCATAGCGCATCTCGTCGCGCGGCTCGAGCAGGATCCATTGGCAGTCGTGTCCCGCGACGCGATCGACTTCGCCTTTCCGGATGGCGTAGCTCTCGGTGATGCCGCCGAGCGACTCGGGAACGAGCGCGGGGAAATTTCGCGCACTGCGATTACGCTCTTCGATCAGCACCGTTTTCACGTTCGGCAGGTAGCAGATGACGTGATCGTTGCTGCGAACGACTTCACGCGGCGGGCCGTCCATCGTCTCGAGCTTCTCGAACTCGCCGCCAGCGGGATTCACGTAGTGGACGATACGCGAGGTTTCCACATGGTTGCGGTGCTGGTAGACGATCGTGCCGCTGTAATTGAGCTGGCGCGAGGCCGCGGCCATTTTTTTCAGCCACGACAGGCCTTCGCCGGCATTGCCGGCATCGGCGGCTTTTGCAGCGCCTGCCATCCCAAGCACCAGCACGAGCCACACGCGCATACGGGACGGCCGGAACTGCATGCGTTAGCGACGATCCGCCGGCACGCTCGAGACGCTGCGGACGTAGGGGGCGAGCCCCTGCAGGATACCGCTTGGAGAAACAGCCTCGTGCATGAAGAGATAGTCGTTCGCCCGGCCATCGTAGGGCACGACCACGGGCCTGAGGTCGTCGACATTCGGCTTTGCGGGCATGGACTGCTTGGCCTCCATGAAGCCATTGGGTTGCACCCCTGACGGGGAGTTCGGGCTCAGGGCGACCCAGGCCACCAGTGCCGCAGCGGAAACGGACGCGGCCGCCGACATTGCATAAGTGGTCGCACGTCGGGTTTGAGACGCAGTGCGCCGAGGAGCAAGGACTGTCGGTTCTTCGGCAAGACGCTTCGACAGGCTTTCGTCAAAGCCGGCGGAGAGCAGCGGGTCACCCCGCAGCGCATCACGCACCAGATGGAACTCGTCCCAACGGATACGCAGTTCGCTGTCGTCCTTGAGGCGAACGATCGTACTCTGCGCCTCGCGGTCGTCGAGCTCGCCATCCATCAATGCCGATATACGGTCCATCACCATCTCCTGTCCTTGCGTGTACCGAGCAGCGGTCTCAAGCGTTCGGCGATCGCCTCGCGCGCCCGGAATATCCTTGAGCGGACCGTGCCAATCGGACAATTCATGATGTTTGCGATGTCCTCGTAGCTCAGCCCTTCGATCTCGCGAAGCGTGATCGCTGTGCGTAACTCTTCAGGCAGTTCTTCCAGTGTTTGGTTCACGGTCTCTGCGACCTGCCGGCTCATCATTTCGTTCTCCGGCGTGTTGAGATCGCGCAACTGGTCCCCGTCTTCGAAACCCTCAGCTTCCTCGCTGTCTATGTCGGTGGTCGTCGGCGCGCGGCGCCCCATCGCCACCAGATAATTTTTCGCGGTGTTGATGCCTATACGATATAGCCAAGTATAGAACGCACTGTCACCCCTGAAGGTGGGCAACGCCCGGTAGGCCTTGATGAAAGCCTCCTGGGTCACGTCTTCCACTTCCGTCGCGTCCCGTATGAAGCGCGATAAAAGGCGTGCGAGCTTCCTCTGGTACTTGCTTACGAGCAATTCGAACGCATGCTTGTCGCCGCGCTGCGCCCGCTCGACCAACTGCTGATCGATCTCCCGATCGCTCATCGATTCCGTCCCTGGCCTTGGCTTTCTTATTCAACCGGAGCGGTAATACCGTCGGGCAAAAGCCACAGTATAAACTGCCCCGTCCAGCGCCGCGGCACACACAAAGGCGATCGTTACTGGCACTGACCCGCCTCATTCCATTAAGTTCACAGCATGTGCGAAAGATCGGGCATGCGAGTCTCGTACGCGAGCTCCACCTGCCCGTTGTGGAGAGCCGTTCTCATCCAGTGGCATCGTTCTGTGGCGAAAGCCTCAGTCCGGCGGGAACGACGCAGCGCTCCAGCAGCTCGAAGCCCCATTGCACCGCAAGTGCAAGCGCCGCGGCCGGCAGCGCGCCGGCCAGCAGCATCGCGGTGTCGTTTACCGCGAGCCCGGCGACGATGCGCTCCCCGTAGCCGCCGGCGCCAATGAATGCAGCGATGGTCGCGGTACCGACCGCGATCACGGCGGACGTTTTGGCACCGGCGAGGATGCTGCGGCTGGCAAGCGGCAGCTCGATGCGGATGAGGCGCGCAAGGGGGCTCAGACCCAGGGCTTCGGCGGATTCGCGAAGCGGTGGTGAAAGGTCAATCAGCCCGCTCGCCGTGTTCCGCACGATGGGGAGCAGCCCGTAGAGGAACAGCGCGACGACGGCGGGGCCCGTGCCGATCGTTCCCATGAGCGTGATGAGAAAAGCGAGCAGCGCCAGCGCGGGAACGGTTTGCAGCAGCCCGACAGCCGCCAGGATCCATTGGCCGGCGCGCCGCGAACGTGCAGCCCAGACGCCGAGCAGGATCCCGAGCACGATGGCCGGCACGAGCGAAGCGCCGACGAGCCCGACGTGCTGCAGGGTAAGGCGGGAGAGATCGGGCCCGAACAAAACGCTCCAGAAAGACCGGCGTGCAGCCGGGCCCGGCGCCGGACGTGATGCGGCACCGTTCCCGCCGAGGAAATCACGGGCGACGTCGGTGAAAGCGCGACCCGCGATCTCCGCATCGGCGTTGAGGCGCGCCATCGTCGCGGTGTCGATGCGGTTTTCGAGCGTTTTCAGCGCCGCCCATGCCCGAGGAAAACGGTCGGGAAAGTCGAGCCGGTAGAGCACGACGGCGTCGTAGGGAGGGAAGAACCGTCGGTCGTCGGCGAGCTGCCGCAGTGCATAACGCGTGATCTTCGCGTCCGTCGAATACACGTCCATCGCGTCGATCTGGCCCGCAGCCAGCGCTTCGTATGCAAGTCCGTGATCGAGACCCCGGGCGGTGTGCGGCAGCCCATACGTTTCTTTGAGCGCCCGCCATCCGTCTCTGCGGTTCAGGAATTCCTGGGAGAGTCCCAGCTCGAGGTTCGGGTAAAGCGCAAGCTCGGAGATTTTGGCGATGCCGAGCGCCGCCGCGCGTTTTTCGATCATCGCGATCGAGTACGTGTTGCTGAACCCGAGCCGGACGGCTGCCCCAAGACCTTCCGCCGCAAGCGCCTTGTTAAGCGCATCCAGCGTTGTAGCGTCCTTGCGATTCAGGAGCTCGAACGCAACCGTGCCCGTGTAATCGGGGTACAGGTCGATCGCGCCGCTTTTCAGCGCAGCAAAAACGATGGCCGTGTTTCCCAGTCCCTGCTGGTGCACGACGCGCGCTTCACCGCTCCCGCGCATCGTCTGCGCGAGGATTTCGCCAAGAATGTAGGACTCCGTGAAGCGTTTCGACCCGACGTTGATCGTCTGTTCGGCCGCGCGGCCCGTAGCCGCGACCAGCAGCATGCAGAGGATTGCGGCTTTGGTGGACGCGCTAAGCAGGGCAGTCATTGCGGAGCTCCGTCATGCCGGCGCGTGCGGTCGAGCAACGCGCTGCGCGGTCAGGAAAGTGCGAACGTAAGCCTCGGCTGGACGTTCGAAGAGATCGTCGATGCTGCCGCGCTGCACGACGCGTCCTTCACGCATGAGGATGATCTCGTCGGCGAAATAGCCGGCTTCGCCCATGTCGTGAGTCACCAGGACGACTGTTTTCCTGAGCTCGGCGAATATGGACTTGAGCTCGGCCTGCAGCTCGTGGCGGGTAACCGGATCGAGCGCGCCCAGCGGCTCGTCGAGCAGCAGCGTGGGCGGATCCAGCATGAGTGCACGCATGAGCCCCACGCGCTGGCGTTGCCCGCCCGAAAGCTGCTGCGGATAGCGATGGAGTGTTTCTGCCGGGATGCCGACCAGCTCCGCAAGTGCGCCGATGCGTGCCTCGATCTCCTGGGTGCTTTTCCCCAGATGGCGCGCAAGCAATCCGACGTTCTCCCGGGCCGTGAGATGCGGAAACAGGCCGCCTTCCTGGATCACGTAGCCGATGCGATGACGATTTGCCTGCAGGTTCTCCCGCGAAAGCGCTTCACCATCGATCAGCACCCGGCCGGTGTCCGGGGCGGCGAGACCGACGATCATGCGCAGGAGCGTGGATTTGCCGCAGCCGCTGGGGCCGATGAGAATGGTTGTTTTTTCGGCCGGGAAGGAAAGAGTGACCGGGTGAACGGCGATGCGCCGCGCGTAAGTTTTGGAGACGTTTTCGAGGACGATCAACGCCGTGCGGTGCTTGCGTCTTGCCTTCGGCCGAGATATTCGGCCGCGGCATCTTCGAGCGTCATGAAGACGGCGCCCTCCTCCTCCAGCCTTTCGATGAGCTTCTCGAGCGCGATCATGCGATGACCGCGGCCGATCACGAAAGGATGAAAGGTATAGGTGATCACGCCCCAGTCGAGATTACGCCGGAGATACAGGAAATCATCGATCCAGTTCTGGAGCACGCCGTTCGCGTTCATGTTGCCGGGCAGCACCCACGTCGGCGTACGCAGGAACTCGAAATGCGGGTAATCGTCCAGCGTCCAGCTGATCGGCATTTCGACGAGCCGAGTCTCGGGTCCGAAGACAGCCGGCTGCTCGAGCGCGATCGCGTCGCCTTTGCGGACGCGGTAAGGCGTGTAATCGTCGGCCATCATGCTGCTGTCGTATACGAAGCCGTGCTCGAGCAGCAGATCGACCGAGTGCGGGCTGAGATCCCACGACGGTGACCGGTAGCCTCGCGCCGGTCGCCCGGTAAGCTTACGTATCGCTTCGTTCGCACGCACGAGTTCCTCTTCCTCCTCCTCGCGCGTCACGGTCGCGGGTGGACGATGCGTCCAGCCGTGATGGCCGATTTCGTGACCGGCGTCGGCCACCCGGCGGCAGGCGTCGGGATACGTCTCCAGCGTATGGCCGGGGATGTACCAGGAGCTCCTTATGCCGTGCCGATGCAGCAGATCGAGGATGCGGGGCGCGCCCACGTGCGGCCCGAACTCGCCCCGGGATATCGGGCTCGGCGAGGTCATGCCGCGAGCGATCCAACCGGAGATCGCGTCGAAATCGAACGTGAGGCAGACTATCGATCGTCCCATCGCACGATCACCTTTTTCTCCAAGCCGCGGCGGGTGCCTGGCCCGCCGAATATATCACCCATGCCAGCTGCCGCTGAGACTGGCAGAATA
>DASRIK010000111.1:0-12088 GCA_035650035.1 Burkholderiales bacterium
TGGCGAAGAAGTTCGGGGGCGAGGCGAAGAGCTACGACCAGATCGATGCGGCGCCGGAGGAGAAGGCGCGCGGGATCACGATCAACACGGCGCACGTGGAATACGAGACGGCCAAGCGTCACTATGCGCACGTGGACTGCCCGGGGCACGCGGACTACGTGAAGAACATGATCACGGGTGCGGCGCAGATGGATGGGGCGATTCTGGTGGTGAGCGCGGCCGACGGTCCGATGCCGCAGACGCGCGAGCACATTCTGCTGGCGCGGCAGGTGGGGGTGCCCTACATCATCGTGTTCATGAACAAGGCGGACATGGTGGACGACAAGGAGCTGCTCGAGTTGGTGGAGATGGAGGTGCGCGAGCTTTTGTCGAAGTATGACTTTCCGGGGGACGACACGCCGATCGTGATTGGTTCGGCGCTGAAGGCGATGGAAGGCGACGCGAGCGAGCTGGGGGAAGGGGCGATCATGAAGTTGGCCGAGGCGCTGGACTCCTACATTCCGGAGCCGAAGCGGGCGTTGGACGGTCCGTTCCTGATGCCGGTGGAGGACGTGTTTTCGATCTCGGGGCGTGGCACGGTGGTGACGGGGCGTGTGGAACGCGGGGTGATCAAGGTGGGTGAAGAGATCGAGATTGTGGGTTTGCGCCCGACGCAGAAGACGGTGTGCACGGGTGTGGAGATGTTCCGCAAGCTTCTGGACCAGGGGCAGGCGGGGGACAACGTGGGGATTCTGCTGCGGGGCACCAAGCGCGAGGAAGTGGAGCGCGGGCAGGTGCTGGCGAAGCCGGGGTCGATCACGCCGCACACGAAGTTTTCGGCCGAGATCTACGTGCTCTCGAAGGAAGAGGGCGGGCGGCACACGCCGTTTTTCAATGGTTACCGGCCGCAGTTTTACTTCCGCACGACGGACGTGACGGGCTCGATCGAGCTGCCGAAGGGCACGGAGATGGTGATGCCTGGGGACAACATCTCGATCGACGTGACGCTGATCCAGCCGATCGCGATGGAAGAGGGCTTGCGCTTTGCGATCCGTGAGGGCGGCCGCACCGTGGGCGCCGGCGTGGTGGCGAAGATCATCGAATAACGTAAGACGTAAGCCGTAAGCGGTAAGCCGTCCAGCAGCGGCTTACGGTCTGACGGTTTACGGCTGACGGCTTACGAGGAACACATGGCAGTCAAATCACAAAAAATACGTATACGGCTGAAGGCGTTCGATTACCGGCTGATCGATCAGTCGGCGCTCGAGATCGTCGATACCGCCAAGCGCACCGGCGCGGTTGTGAAAGGCCCCGTGCCGCTGCCGACGCGCAAACAGCGCTTCGATCTTCTGCGGTCGCCGCATGTGAACAAGACGTCGCGCGACCAGCTCGAGATCCGCACGCATCTGCGCCTCATGGACATCATCGATCCCACCGACAAGACGGTCGATGCTTTGATGAAGCTCGATCTGCCGGCGGGTGTGGACGTGGAAATTAAATTGTAACGTCCGAAAGTAAAAACCTACTTTCGGCCGCAGAAAGTTAGCGCAAAAGCTCGGGGCGGCCCGTCGCTTTTGCGGAAGAAACAGCGACGAAGAACCGACTGCTTTGTCACTGGTCATGCAAGTTGCCGCAGGTTGTATCGCGCAAAGTAGGTTTTCACTTTGCGACGGATGGATGAAGTCGCCGACCAATTGTAGTCGGCGCCAGGTTTGGAAAAGCCTGTAAACCCCAAGAGGGATAGAAGATGAGCTTAGGATTACTCGGCCGCAAGGTCGGTATGACCCGTGTATTCACCGACGATGGTGACGCCATTCCGGTGACGGTGCTGGACGTTTCGAATAACCGCGTCACGCAGGTGAAGACTGCGGAGAAGGACGGTTATGCGGCGATCCAGGTCGCGTTCGGCAAGCGCCGCGCAAACAGGGTCAGCAAACCCGCAGCAGGTCATTTTGCGAAAGCCGGCGTTGAAGCCGGTCACGTCCTGCGCGAATTTCGCGTGACGCCGGAGCAAGCCGCAAATCTCCAGCCGGGTGGCGCCGTCGGCGTCGATATTTTCCAGGTCGGTCAGAAAGTCGACATTTCCGGCGTGTCTCACGGCAAAGGCTTCGCGGGCGTCATCAAGCGCCACAACTTTTCCTCGAACCGCGCAAGCCACGGCAACTCGGTGTCCCACAACAAGCCGGGTTCCATCAGCATGGCACAGGACCCGGGCCGCGTGTTCCCAGGGAAGAAAATGCCGGGGCATCTTGGCGCCGCGAACCGCACCATCCAGAACCTCGAGATTGTCCGCATCGATGCCGAGCGCCAGTTGCTGCTCGTTCGAGGGGCCGTGCCCGGCTTCAGGAACGGCGACGTAATGGTGTTTCCGACCAGCCGCGCGACGCGACCCGCTGTGCCGAAAGCCGCCGCCAAGGCGTCCGGCGGCGCGGGCGCGAAGAAATAACGGAGCGCGACATGGAACTCAAGCTACTGAACGAGCAGGGCCAGTCGACGGCCTCCGTCACCGCGTCGGACAAGGCGTTCGGACGGGAATACAACGAGGCGCTCGTGCACCAGGTCGTCACCGCGTTCATGGCGAATGCGCGACAGGGCACCCGCGCGCAGAAGGATCGCGGCGAGGTCAAGCACTCGACGAAAAAGCCGTGGCGCCAGAAAGGCACCGGCCGCGCCCGTGCGGGCATGACCTCCAGCCCGCTGTGGCGAGGCGGCGGCAGGACGTTTCCGAACAGGCCGGACGAGAACTTTACGCACAAGGTGAACCGCAAGATGTTCCGTGCGGGCCTGTCCTCGATATTGTCGCAGCTCGCGCGTGAAGAGCGCCTCGCGGTCGTCGACAGCTTTACGGTCGATGCGCCGAAGACCAAGCTGCTTACCCAGAAGCTGAAAAGCATGGGGCTGGAAAACGTGCTGATCATCACCGATGCGATTGACGACAACCTGCACCTCTCGTCGCGCAATCTGCCGCACGTCAACATCGTCACGGTGGCGAACACCGATCCGGTTAGTTTGATTCGCCACGACAAGGTGATCGTGACCCGCGGCGCCGTGGCCAAGATCGAGGAGCTCTTCGCATGAGCGAGGCATCTGCACCGAAAAATCAGGAGCGCCTTCTGCAGGTTCTGCTCGCCCCCGTCGTTTCCGAGAAGAGCACCTTCATCGGGGAGAAGCGTAACCAGTACGTGTTCCATGTCGCGCCGAACGCGACCAAGCCCGAGATCAAAGCTGCGGTCGAGCTCATGTTCAAGACGCAGGTGAAGGCGGTCAGCATCGTCAACGTCCGCGGCAAGGAGAAGCGCTTCGGCCGCTTCATGGGCAAGCGCATGAGCTGGAAGAAAGCCTATGTGGCGCTTCAGCCCGGCCAGGAAATCAACTTCGCCGAAGGCGGGGAGACCAAGTAATGCTAGTCAAAGTCAAACCGACTTCGCCCGGGCGTCGTCAGCTCGTCAAGGTCGTCACGCCGGGCCTGCACAAGGGCAAGCCGCTCCCGAGCCTGGTGGAGCGCGAGTCGAAGAGCGCGGGCCGCAACGCGCACGGCCGCATTACGATGCGGCACAAGGGTGGCGGCCACAAGCAGCACTACCGGGTCATCGACTTCAAGCGCAATAAAGACGGCATCCCCGCAAAAGTGGAACGGCTCGAATACGATCCGAACAGGAGCGCGCATCTCGCGCTGCTACTCTACGCGGACGGTGAGCGCCGCTACATCATCGCGCAGAAAGGCGTTGCGGCCGGCATGCAGCTCATGTCCGGCTCGGAGGCGCCGATCAAGAACGGCAACACGTTGCCGCTCAGGAACATCCCGGTCGGCACGACGATCTGCTGCGTGGAAATGATGCCGGGCAAAGGCGCGCAGCTCGCGCGTGCAGCAGGGACTTCCGTGCAGCTCCTCGCGCGCGAAGGCGAATATGCGCAGCTGCGCCTTCGCTCCGGCGAGATCCGCCGCGTGCACATCAACTGCCGCGCGACGATCGGCGAAGTGGGCAACGAAGAGCATTCGCTCGAGTCGATCGGCAAAGCCGGACGCGTGCGCTGGCGCGGTGTGCGTCCGACGGTCCGCGGTGTGGCGATGAATCCGATCGACCATCCGCACGGCGGCGGCGAAGGCCGTACATCGGCGGGACAGCATCCGGTGAGCCCGTGGGGTGTGCTCACGAAAGGCTACAAGACACGCAAGAACAAGCGCACGAACAGCATGATCGTGCGCCGTCGCAACGCGAAGAGCGCGGGATAGGACACGGGATAAGACAATATGGCACGTTCAATCAAGAAAGGTCCGTTCGTCGACCATCACCTGCTGGACAAGGTCGAGGCCGCGCGGGCCGCTTCGGACAAGCGTCCGATCAAGACCTGGTCGCGCCGTTCGACGATCCTGCCGGATTTCGTCGGCCTGACGATCGCCGTCCATAACGGCAAGCAGCACATCCCGGTCTACATCACCGAGAACATGGTCGGTCACAAGCTCGGCGAGTTCGCGCACACGCGTGTGTTCAAGGGCCATTCGAAAGCGGGTTCGGCTGCTGCGGCAGACAAGAAGGCGAGCCCGACGCCGGCGGCCAAGTAGGGACGAATATGGATACCACAGCAAAACTGCGCGGCGTGCGGCTTTCGCCTCAGAAGGGGCGGCTGGTTGCCGATCTCATCCGCGGCAAAACCGTCGAGAGCGCGCTCAGCATCCTGCAGTTCAGCCCCAAGCGCGGCGCGATCATCATTCGCAAAGTGCTCGAATCCGCCATCGCGAACGCGGAGCACAACGCGGGCGCCGATATCGACGAGCTCAAGGTGACCCACATCTGCGTGGAAAAAGGGCCGGTGCTCAAGCGCTTCGCGGCGCGTGCCAAGGGCCGCGGCGTGCGCATCCTTAAACCGACATGCCATATCTTTCTAACCGTGGGCGACGGGAGACAGTAAATCTATGGGTCAGAAAATACATCCGACGGGCTTCCGCCTCGCTCTCAACAAGAACTGGGCGTCGCGCTGGTACGCGAACAACAAGAACTTTTCAGGCATGCTGCTCGAAGACGTGGGCGTGCGCGACTTCCTCAAGGAAAAGCTTGGGCACGCCGCCGTTTCGCGTGTCGTGATCGAGCGTCCGGCGAAGAATGCGCGCATCACCATATTCAGTGCGCGGCCGGGCGTCGTTATCGGCAAGAAAGGCGAAGACATCGAATCGCTGAAGGCACAGCTCCAGAAGATGCTCGGCGTGCCGGTGCACGTGAACATCGAGGAAGTGCGCAAGCCCGAGCTCGACGCCCAGTTGATCGCCGATTCGATCGCGCAGCAGTTGCAGAAGCGGATCATGTTCCGGCGCGCGATGAAACGTGCGATCACGAACGCAATGCGCCTGGGCGCGCAGGGCATCAAGATCATGAGTGCCGGCCGCCTGAACGGCATCGAGATCGCCCGCACCGAGTGGTATCGCGAAGGCCGCGTGCCGCTTCACACGATGCGCGCGGACATCGACTACGGATTCTCCGAAGCGAAAACGACCTACGGCGTGATCGGCATCAAGGTCTGGGTGTTCAAAGGCGAAATCATGGCCAAGAACGATCCGGCGCAGATCATCGCCGATGCGACGGCGCCCGCGGCGCCGCCCGAGCCGCCGCCCACGCGCAAGCCGCGCAAGACGCCCGGAAGAACAGGAGCAAGACGTGCTACAGCCAGCCAGACGTAAGTACCGCAAGGAGCAGAAGGGCCGCAACACCGGCAAAGCTACGCGCGGCAACAAAGTGAGCTTTGGCGAATACGGCCTGAAGGCGACCGGACGCGGCCGTCTCACCGCTCGTCAGATCGAGGCAGCACGGCGTGCGATGACCCGCCACATCAAACGGGGCGGCCGGATCTGGATCCGGATCTTCCCGGACAAGCCGATTTCGCAGAAGCCGGCCGAGGTCCGCATGGGCAACGGTAAGGGCAATCCCGAATACTGGGTCGCCGAAATTCAGCCGGGCAAGGTGCTGTACGAGATGGACGGCGTCGACGAGCCGACGGCCAAGGAAGCGTTCAGGCTTGCTGCGGCGAAGCTGCCGCTCGCCACGACGTTCGTGCAGCGCATGGTCGGCGGCTAAAGAGGAAACGACATGGAAGCCGCTGAATTGAGATCCAAATCGACCGACGAGCTCAACAAGGAGCTCCAGTCGCTGCTTCGCGCGCAATTCAACCTGCGTATGCAGAAAGCGACGCAGCAGCTCAACAACACGAGTCAGATCCGCAAAGTGCGCCGCGACATCGCGCGGGTGCGGACGGTGCTCAACCAGAAAGCCAGGGCCGAAACCGCATGAGCCAAGCAAATACGATTGAAGCGACGGCGAAGCCGGCCGCGAACAAACGGACCCTTACGGGGCGGGTCGTCAGCGACAAGATGGCGAAAACCGTGACCGTGCTGGTGGAGCGCCGGGTGAAGCATCCGCTCTATGGGAAATTCGTGACCCGCACCAAGAAGTATCACGCGCACGATGAGAACGGCGAGTCGCACGAAGGCGACGTCGTGGAGATCGAGGAGTGCCGCCCGGTCTCGAAGACCAAGGCGTGGCGCGTGATCCGGCTCGTCGAAAAGGCGCGGATGTAAGAGCTACGATGCGCAAGAAGTTATTGCCGGGATAGCAGGCCCGGAATATAATTTACGGCTTTTCGCGGCGCCCTCTCCGGCGGGGGTGCTGCGCCTAACCCGGACGGGCGCCAATACTGGCCCGGCGCGATAAGCAGCGCTGGCTAAGTTGGTGGAGCAGCATTTAGCGAGACGACACCATGATACAGATGCAGTCCATTTTGGACGTGGCTGACAATACCGGTGCACGCGAAGTCATGTGCATCAAGGTGCTGGGAGGCTCCAAACGTCGCTATGCAGGCATCGGCGACGTGATCAAGGTCAGCGTGAAGGATGCGGCGCCGCGCGGCCGGGTGAAGAAAGGCGAGATCTACAACGCCGTCGTCGTGCGCACGGCGAAAGGCGTGCGCCGGGCCGACGGGTCGCTCGTCAAGTTCGACTCGAACGCCGCCGTGCTGCTGAACCCCAAGCTGGAGCCGATCGGCACGCGCATATTCGGACCGGTGACGCGCGAATTGAGAACGGAGCGCTTCATGAAAATCGTGTCGCTCGCTCCCGAAGTGCTGTAACAAGAGACAGATCATGAGAAAGATCAGGAAAGGCGACGACGTCATAGTGACCACGGGCAAAGACCGTGGCAAGCGCGGCACGGTGCTCCGTGTCGTCGACGCCGAGCACGTGGTGGTGGAAGGCGCGAACAAGGTGAAGAAGCACCAGCGTCCGAATCCCATGAAAGGCATTACCGGTGGCATCACGGACAAGGAGATGCCGCTGCACGTATCCAATGTGGCGCTGTACAACCCGACGACGAAGAAGGCCGACCGCGTGGGCGTGCGTACGCTCGAGGACGGCCGGCGTGTTCGCTTCTTCAAGTCCAACGGTGAAGTGGCAGACGTATGAGCGAGAAAGACGCGAAAAAAGGCAAAGGCGCGAAGGACTCGAAGGACGCGAAGCCGAAGCAGCCGCAAGGCCAGGGCGCGCCAAAGCAGGCGAAGCAGGCCAAGGGCAAGCAAGGCGCCCAGGACGCCAAGCCTGCTCAAGCCGAGCTGCAGGAAGACAGGCCGAGCGGCCCGGCCGCACCGGCGCGTCTGCAGGTTTATTACCGCCAGCAGGTCACGAAGGACCTCACGCAGCAGTTCGGTTACAAGAGCCCGATGGAAGTGCCGCGTATCGAAAAGATCGTGCTCAACATGGGCGTCGGCGAGGCGGTCGCAGACAAGAAGATCATGGACAACGCGGTTGCCGACATGCAGAAGATCGCGGGTCAGAAGCCGGTGGTCACGGCCGCCCGCAAGTCGGTGGCGCAGTTCAAGATCCGGCAGGGCTACCCCGTGGGTTGCAAAGTGACGCTGCGCGGCGCGCGCATGTACGAGTTCCTCGATCGCCTGGTCAGCGTCGCGATGCCGCGGATCCGCGATTTTCGCGGGATCTCCGCCCGCTCGTTCGACGGCCGCGGCAACTACAACATGGGCGTGAAGGAACAGATCATTTTTCCCGAGATCGAGTACGACAAGATCGATGCAATCCGCGGAATGAACATCACGATCTCGACCACCGCGAAAACCGACGCCGAAGCGAAAGCCCTGCTCACGGCATTCAAATTCCCGTTCCGGAACTAGCGAACGGCTTCAGAAGGGACTTTGTAGAGATGGCCAAAACGGCATTGATCAACCGGAACGAAAAGCGCCGCGAGACCGTGAAGAAGCTCGCAGCGAAGCGCGCGGAGCTGCTCGCGACTGCGAACAACCCGAAGCTCGCGCCGGAGGAACGCTACGAGGCGAGACTCAAGCTTCAGAAGCTGCCGCGTGACGCTTCGCCCGTGAGGCTGCGCAACCGCTGCGCGCTGACCGGCCGTCCGCGCGGCACGTTCCGCAAGTTCGGTCTTGCCCGCAACAAGCTTCGCGAGATCGCGATGCGCGGCGAGATTCCCGGCGTGATCAAGGCGAGCTGGTAGAGAGCTCTGCGCAGGAGAGAATTGCATGAGTATGACTGATCCGATCTCCGACATGCTCACGCGCATACGCAATGCGCAGCAGTCGGAAAAACAGGCGGTGGCGATGCCTGCATCGAAGCTCAAGGCTTCGATCGCGAAAGTGCTGAAGGACGAAGGCTACATCGAGGATTTCGCGCTGCGCGAGGCGAGCGGTAAGCCGCAGCTGGAGATCAGCCTCAAGTACTACGCGGGCCGCCCCGTGATCGAGAAAATCGAGCGCGTGAGCCGACCGGGACTGCGTATCTACAAGCCGAGCCGGGAGATCCCGCAGGTCATGAACGGCCTCGGAATCGCGATCGTCTCCACGTCGAAAGGCGTGATGACGGATCGCAAGGCACGCGGCCTCGGTGTCGGCGGCGAAGTGCTCTGCTTCGTGTCCTAGAGAAAGCGCCATGTCCAGAATAGCCAATTACCCGGTGGTGCTGCCCGACAAGGTGGAAGTCACCATCAATCACGACGAAGTGTCGGTGAAAGGTCCGCTCGGCACGCTCACGCAGAAGCTCTCGCCGCGCGTGAAGATCGACCGCGTGGAGAATCGTCTCGAGTTCAAGGTGAACGACAACTCGCGCCAGGCGAACGCCATGTCCGGGACCGCGCGGGCGATCGTTGCGAACATGGTCACGGGCGTGACGAAAGGTTTCGAGCGCAAATTGACGCTCGTCGGCGTCGGCTATCGCGCGCAGGCGCAGGGCGATAAGCTGAACCTCACGCTCGGCTTCTCGCACCCTGTCGTGCACCAGCTGCCGAAAGGCATCAAGGCCGAAACTCCGACGCAGACCGAGATCATCATCAAGGGCACGGACAAACAGGTGGTTGGCCAGGTCGCCGCGGAAGTGCGGCGCTATCGCTCGCCCGAGCCGTACAAAGGCAAAGGCGTGCGTTACACGGGCGAGCAGATCATTCTGAAAGAGACGAAGAAGAAGTAGGTGCGATATGAGTGACAAGATCGAAGGTCGGCTGAGAAGGGCGCGCGCGACTCGCGCAAAGATCGCGCAACTGAGGGCGGTACGGCTGACCGTGCATCGCTCGAACACGCACATCTACGCGCAGGTGATCGATGCTTCGGGATCGAAAGTGCTGGCGAGCGCCTCCACGGCCGAACGCGACATCAAGGCGAACATGAAAAACGGCGGCAATGTGAAGGCCGCGGCGGACGTCGGCCGGCGCATCGCGGAGAAAGCGAAACAGCTCGGAATCTCGAACGTTGCGTTCGACCGCTCGGGCTACAAATTCCACGGCCGCGTGAAGGCATTGGCTGAAGCGGCCCGCGAAGCCGGACTCAAGTTCTGATGGGTTGCTTTTTCGTGACTCGTAATTCTGCGCAGCCGGCGAGCCGGCTGCGGCACTCTGTTAATTAGGCGGTATATGGCAAAAATCCAAGCGGGCAAGATGCAGACCGGCGAAGAGCGTTCGGACGGTTTGCGCGAAAAAATGGTTGCGGTGAACCGCGTAACCAAAGTGGTCAAAGGCGGGCGCGTGCTTGGCTTCGCGGCTCTGACGGTCGTCGGCGACGGCGACGGCGGAATCGGCATGGGTAAAGGCAAGGCGCGCGAGGTGCCGGTTGCGGTGCAAAAAGCGATGGAAGAAGCCCGCCGCAAGATGGTGAAGGTGCCGCTCAAGAACGGCACGCTGCAGCATGCCGTAGTGGGTCGTCACGGCGCGGCGCGCGTTTACATGCAGCCTGCTTCCGAAGGCACCGGCATCATCGCAGGCGGACCGGTACGCGCGGTGCTGGAAGTGATGGGTGTGTCGAACATTCTTTCGAAATGCCTGGGTTCGACCAACCCGTACAACGTCGTGCGCGCGACGATCAACGGTCTCACGTCGATGAACACGCCGTCCGCGATCGCGGCGAAACGCGGGAAGTCGGTCGAAGACATTACGGGGTAATCCATGGCCGAACAAAACAAAAAGATCCGGGTGACGCTCGTGAAGAGCCTGATCGGCACCAAACCCGAGCATCGCGCCTGCGTGCGCGGCTTGGGCCTGCGCCGCCGCAACCACACGGTCGAAGTGATCGACACGCCGGCCAATCGCGGCATGATCAATCGCGTGTCGTATCTCCTGAAATACGAGTAATCCTATGCAGCTCAACAAAGTAAAGCCTGCCGCCGGCGCGAAACATTCGAAAAAACGCGTAGGGCGGGGCATCGGCTCAGGGCTCGGCAAGACCGCGGGGCGCGGCCACAAAGGCCAGAAAGCGCGTGCCGGCGGTTTCCACAAGGTTGGTTTCGAAGGCGGTCAGATGCCGCTTCAGCGCCGGCTTCCGAAGCGCGGCTTCGTTTCGCTCAAGAAAGGCGATACGGCTGAAGTGCGGCTCGCGGACCTCCAGAAACTGGAGGCCGACGTAATCGACCTCGCCGCGCTCAAGGCGGCGGGTGTGGTGCCTCATCTCGCCTTGCGCGCGAAAGTGATTCTCGCCGGGGAAATCCAGCGGAAAGTCGCGCTGAAAGGCATTGCGATCAGCAAAGGCGCGCGTGCCGCGATCGAAGCCGCCGGCGGTACGGTCGAATCCCCGGTTGAAGAAGCGCCCGCCGGCAAGCTGAAGCCGAAGAACGCGGCGAGCGCTACGGCAAAGGCTGAGTAGATTTGGCCGCAAACACCTCTCTTCTTGCATCGGGCAAGCTCGGCGATCTCAAGCGCCGGCTGCTTTTCCTGCTCGGCGCGCTGATCGTATTCCGCGTCGGCTCGTTCATACCCGTTCCGGGTATCGATCAGGCGGTGCTCGCGGAGCTCTTCAGGGAGCAGCGCGGCGGCATCCTGGACATGTTCAACATGTTCTCGGGAGGCGCGCTTTCGCGTTTCTCGATCTTCGCGTTGGGGATCATGCCTTACATCTCCGCGTCGATCATCATGCAGTTGATGACGGTCGTCTCGCCGACGCTGGAAGCGTTGAAGAAGGAAGGCGAGGCGGGCCGCCGCAAGATCACCCAGTACACGCGTTACGGCACGTTCGGGCTGGCGCTTTTCCAGTCGCTCGGGATCGCGGTCGCGCTCGAGTCGCAGCGCAATCTGGTGATCGATCCGGGTCTGCTCTTTCGCCTGACCGCGATGGTCACGCTGACGACCGGCACGATGTTCCTCATGTGGCTGGGCGAGCAGATCACCGAGCGCGGTATCGGCAACGGCATTTCACTCATCATTTTTGCGGGTATAGCGGCGGGATTCCCGCAGGCGGTGGCGGGCACTCTGGAGCTCGCCCGGACGGGCGCTTTCACCATTCCGGTGGTGCTGGTGATCTTTGCGCTGGTGGTCGGCGTTACGGCCTTCGTCGTGTTCGTCGAACGGGGGCAGCGCAAGATCCTCGTGAATTACGCGAAGCGACAGGTGGGCCGGAAAGTGTACGGCGGGCAGACCTCGCACCTCCCGCTCAAGCTCAACATGTCCGGCGTGATTCCGCCGATCTTCGCGTCCTCGATCATTCTTTTCCCCGCGACGCTCGTGGGCTGGTTCGGCTCGACGGAAGGGTTTACGTGGCTGCGTGACATCGCCGCCACGCTCTCACCCGGGCAGCCGATCTACGTGCTGCTCTATGCCTCGGCGATCATTTTCTTCTGCTACTTCTACAC